>NZ_PNDS01000117.1 GCF_005886535.1 Pseudoalteromonas sp. S2755 | reverse complement strand
AATAAAATTCAAATTAAGAAATTGATTTCTGCGATAAAATAAATGAATAGGGTTAACTAAATCAAGTTAGCCACCATTATTATCAAAAAGGATGCCTATGCCTGAAGTATTTGAACAAGACTACACACTGGAACAACTCCAAAAGGTAACTAAAGCCTTAAACAGTGGTCAGTTTGTTCAAGTTAGGCGTATGCTCGCAGAAACAGCACCTTGTGACACTGCACTGCTTTTAGAATCATCTCCTCATAAAGTTCGCTCTATGCTGTGGCAGCTCGTTGACCCAGATATCCAAGGGGATGTCTTAGAGGAACTGTCAGAGGACGTAAGACTTGGGATCATCGCCCAGATGGAGCCGGAGCTAATTGCTGCCGCTACAGAAGACATGGATGACGATGACCTTGGTGATGTCCTAAGAAGCCTGCCTGATACCGTCTACCAAGACGTTATCGGTGCGATGGATAGCCAAGATAGAGAACGTGCGACGCAAGCATTGTCCTACAAGGAACACTCAGCCGGTGCGCTAATGAGCACCGACACGGTCACTATTCGACCCGATGTTACCTTAGAAGTTGTATTTAGATATCTACGTCTTAAAGGCGAATTGCCAGACGGTACGGACGAGTTGTATGTAGTTGATAAAGACAACTGCTTTTTAGGCACGCTGCCTGTCAATACCTTATTAACTAAGTCTCCTGACAGTATGGTTCGAGACTTGATGGATGAAGATAAGGAAACGATCCCTATCTCCATGGATGAGTCTGAAGTGGCGCAGCTTTTTGAGCGTCATAACTGGATCTCGGCTCCTGTCGTTGACGATAACGCCCATTTGCTTGGTCGTGTCACCATTGATGACGTTGTTGACGTTATCCGTGAAGATGCTGAGCACAGCTTGTTAAGTATGGCGGGTCTTGAAGATGAAGAAGACACCTTTGCGCCAGTTCTAAAAAGTAGCCAGCGCCGCTCTATTTGGCTTGGGATTAACCTGTTAACCGCCCTGATGGCAGCGTTTGTTGCAAGCTTCTTCGAAGGTACTCTGGATATTTTGCCTATTCTCGCGGTGTTAAATGGCATAGTACCAAGTATGGGTGGCGTTGCCGGTAGCCAAACGCTAACCTTAGTTATTCGTGGTATTGCCCTTGGTCATATCAACCAGACTAACCAAAGGTTTTTAATGGGTAAAGAGCTGGCGATCGGCGCCTTAAACGGCGTGCTATGGTCAGTATTAATTGCTGGGGTTATTGCTGTATGGCAGTGGGATTTTATACTCGGTGCTGTAATTGCCTTCGCGATGTTTATGAACTTAGTCGCAGCGGGTATCGCGGGAGCCAGTATTCCAATTATGCTAAAGAAAATGAATATCGATCCAGCACTAGCAGGTAGTGTGGTACTAACAACGGTTACTGATATCGTCGGGATCTTTGCATTCCTTGGCACCGCCACTTGGTTATTAGTGTAGCAGTAACAGAGTCGAAATAGCGGGAAATGCTGGTCAAAACCAGCATTTCTTGAGCTGATGAAGGGAGTTATTCGCCCGCTATTTGCATAGTATTGAGTAGTATAGAGCCGGTTTGTACTGCGCCTCGGCATTCAATATCACCGCCAACGCCTTCAATCCCCATAAACATATCTTTTAAATTACCAGCGATAGTAATTTCACTTACAGGATATTGAAGTTCTCCATTTTCGACCCAAAAACCAGCAGCGCCCCTTGAGTAATCACCAGTTACCGTATTAACACCTTGCCCCATCAGTTCAGTGACTAATAAGCCAGTGCCCATCGACGCAAGTAGACTGGTTAAATCGTCGTGTGTTGGTTTTACTAACCAGTTATGGATCCCACCTGCGTGACCAGTCGCTTGCATATTCATTCTGCGTGCGGCATAGCTTGCCAATAAGTAAGTATTAAGCACGCCATCTGTGATAATTTCACGGTCGATGGTTTTTACACCTTCGCTATCGAAAGGACTCGAAGCAAGCCCTCTTAGTAAATGTGGCTTCTCTTCAATATTTACGCAGCGATTAAAAATTTGTGTATCTAAAGAGTCCAACAAGAAGCTAGACTTACGATATAGCGCGCCGCCACCGATACCTGACACTAAGTGTCCAAATAAGCTGTTCGCAATATCCGCTCGAAAAATAACTGGCACTTTACGCGTTGATACCTTACGACTGCCTAATTTTGCCAGCGTTGATTGCGCCGCTTCTAAACCAACTTCTTCAGGGGACTTTAGCTCTGTGTGCACGCGAGATAACGTATATGCAGAATCCCGTTGCATTTGCTCACCTTCTTTACCAATCACCATAGTGCTCAGGCTGTGTCTGGTACGTGGAAATCCTGCAATTAAGCCATGGCTATTGCCATATACACGGATCCCTTGGTGGCTCGATAAGCTCGCGCCATCAGAATTAACGATTCGAGGATCGAATTCTAACGCGGCTTTTTCAGCAGCAATACATTGCTCAATGGCTTCATCGGGAGAGACTTGCCAAGGATGGAAAAGATCTAAATCTGCTGGTGACATCTCTAGCAAGGCTTTATCTGCAACACCATTACAGGGGTCATCCGAGGTAAATCGAGCGATATCTACGGCTTTTTCAACCACTGAGCGTAGGGCTTCAGGACTCAGATCCGCGGTTGATGCGGAGCCTTTATGATTGCCCACATAAACGCTGATACCAAGACCACCATCTTGATTAAACTCAATGGTTTCAACCTCTCCCATTCGTGTACTTACAGACAGACCTGAGGTGCTAGACATCGCCGCTTCTGCCGAGGTTGCACCTAGTTTTTTAGCATGCGCTAACACATCGGCAACTGCATTTTTCACATCATCAATTTGATTATATATAGGGTGTTGTTGAGGTTGAGTCATAGATACCTTATCCGCTCGCTCGTCTAACTAAAACATATTAGCTAATATGCTATCACAGCTACTAACTATTGTAGTGATCAATTGTGGTATACTCTAATGTAGAGACCTTAATATTTACTAGTATAGACAAGACCAATGGCTAAACACGAGCAAACGACCGAAGAAGAGATTATTTACGTTTCAAAAAGCGAGCTTAAGCGCGAGGCGCTAGAGTTGCACGAACTAGGCTGCGAAATTGCAGGGCTTGCCAAGAAGCAGCGTGAGAAGTTACCTCTAACGGACGAGCTTAAAGAGGCCATGACTGTTGCGGATAGGATCCGAGCTAAAACAGATGCTTACCGTCGTCATATGAACTACATTGCCAAGACATTGCGTAGTACTCCAAATGTCGAAGATATTCAGGCTGCGATGGATTTGATGCTAAATAAGAACAATAAAGCAGACGTATTGCTGAATAAGATTGAGCTTATTCGCGATGAAGTGATTGCCAAAGGAGATAGCAAGATTAATGAGCTATTGGATAAGTATCCTGACCTTGAGG
>NZ_PNDS01000116.1 GCF_005886535.1 Pseudoalteromonas sp. S2755 | reverse complement strand
AATTTAATCAATTTGGTATAAAGGTCGATTAACAGCATTCATCCATGGATCTAATCGACATTAGTACATCCATGTACGTCAAAGCCGTTGCAGCAATGCAGCGGTTTTTTGCTATGTGGAATTTGAGAGTGAATACCACAAGCAATCAACACATCGCGAGGCAAGCTCGCTCCTACCGCAGCATCAGCACTAGGCAGCGTGGTCGGAGGTGGTTTACCCGCCAAGCTATTGTGCTTGGCAGAAAAGAATAAAAGCATTACTTCGTAACATCGCGAGGTTTTCTAAACCTAAGTAATTGTATTAATTCTCCAACCAATTTGAAGGGTGAATTAGTATATTAATGTGCTCCTATCACCACATCAGCACTGTGCAGCATGGTGAGAGGATCAGTGAAGTACTATTCGACAGCTCCGTTATCCAAAAACTTAGCCATTCGATATATCGAATGGCTAAGTTTGTTGTAACTCTGAGAGGGCAAGGTGGTTAAATAACGCGAGAGAAGCGGGTGTTTTTGACTTGGTTTTGTAAGTAAGCATCAAAGCACATGCAGATGATGCGAATAAACAAATTGCCGTTACTTGTGACTTTTATGGTGTGTTCATTCAGCTCTACCAGTCCATCTGCTGCTAGCGGCTCTAGAGCGTTAATTGCTTGAACGAAATATTCGTCAAAATTTATATCATAACGTTGCTCGAACACCTTTTTATCTAACTCAAAATGACAAATAAGCTGTTTGATCACAGCCGCGCGTATTTCATCATCACCACTTAAGGTTATCCCTTTAGTGATCGCACATCTTTTATCACTTAAAGCATGATAATAAGGTTTTAACTCTTTCTCATTTTGCAAGATCATATGACCAATTTGAGAAATGGATGACACACCAAGACCTAACAGGTCGCACTCGCCATGAGTGGTATAGCCTTGAAAATTACGGTGTAGATGCCCTTCATTTTGCGCCACAGCCAGCTCATCGTCTTTTTTGGCGAAGTGATCCATACCGATGAATTGATATCCAGCAGTGGTCATCTGTTCCAGTGTTTGCTTAAAGATCTCAAGTTTTTCTCCCGCACTTGGCATGTCGGCTTCTTTTAGCTTTCGCTGTGCTGCAAATCTATCCGGAAGATGGGCATAGTTAAATACAGAGACTCTATCGGGAGAAAGCGCAATAAGTTGCTCAATCGTTTGCTTGTAGCTCTCTACTGTTTGAAATGGTAACCCATAGATCATATCCATATTAATAGATTTAAAACCGAGCGTTCTCGCTTCAGTTAAGGTAGCCAGCACTTCATCTAGATGCTGTGGGCGGTTTACCGCAGCTTGTACTTCATCATTAAAATCTTGTACGCCAAAAGACACACGATTAAATCCAAGCTCGTGTAGGTGACGCATCATATTTGGTGCAAGTGATCTTGGGTCTATTTCAATACCACGCTGTGCACTTTGAGAGAAGTTAAATGCACTATTGAGCATTTCGATTAGACGTGTCATTTGCTCTGTAGTTAAGAAAGTTGGTGTACCACCGCCTAAATGAAGTTGTTCTACACGATACTCAGAAAATAGCGGCGCTTTTGCTGCGATTTCTTGTGCTAAGTAATCTAGGTAAACGTCAGCTTTGGATTGATGACGAGTAATGATTTTATTACAGCCACAGTAGTAACATAGTTGATGACAAAAAGGGATATGAATATACAGCGAGAGTGAACGAGATTTAGAGCCCGTAATAGCCGCTTGTAACTCTTTTTGGCTATAACCAGACTCAAGCGATAAGGCCGTTGGATATGAGGTATATCTAGGACCAGATATATTGTACTTGTTGATAAGGGAATCATTCCAAATAGGTAAATTAATCACGATACGCACTCTCGAGTTTTATTAAGAGTGTCAGTGTACTTTTTACCGTCTGGGCTAGACTTGCCTCAGATCAAAACACGCCGCGATTGCGACGTGTTTTAGTGTTTGATTAAAGCTTAAATTGGTTTACTGTTGAGTTAAGCGCCTTGGCTAAGTCGTTCAAGTCGCGGGCTTCATCTGCCAGTACATTGGCGTGGTTAGCCGTGCTATTGACGAGCTCATTAATTTGGTTAAGGCTATTGTTAATATCTTCTGCAACAACGGTTTGCTGCTCTGTTGATGTCGCAATTTGATGGCTCTGGTCTTGTACTGTCGTGACCGACTCTGTGATTTCTTTTAAGGCATCAAGCACGGCTTGCGTTTCCTCTACGGTCCCCTCTGCGCGGTCTTGACCTTGCTGCATCATCACTGAAGCTTGTTGTGCAATTTGCTGTAAACGAGAGATCATATTGCGGATGTCATCGGTAGACTCTTGCGTGCGGCTTGCAAGCGATCTGACTTCATCAGCAACCACCGCAAAGCCTCGACCTTGCTCGCCCGCTCTGGCGGCTTCTATGGCGGCATTGAGTGCCAGTAAGTTCGTTTGTTCAGCAATACCGTTAATCACATCGATAACAGCACCTATGTTACTGGTTTCTTGTTCAAGTCCGGCAACCACTTTTGCGGCCTCACCAATATGAAGTGCAAGTTCAGTCATGACTTCTTGAGCTTGTGATGAACGTCCCGCACCTTCATTGGTAATACGTTGCACGACATCAGCAGCTTGGTTGGTCTCTTGTGCATTACGTGAGATTTCAGTCACTGTAGCTGCCATCTCAGTCACTGCCGCGCTTACGCTATCTACCTGTTCCTTTTCGCGCTGAATCTCACTGTTAGTATTGTTTGATACTTCACGCAATTGGGCGGAAGCATTACTTAATTGCTCAGCTTGTGCTGCGGTATCGAGCATCATTGCTCTAAGTTTATCGATGAAGGTATTCATATGAAGTGCGAGTTGACCAACTTCATCTTTACTGGTGATATCGATACGTCTAGTCAGGTCGCCTTCACCTGATGCGATATCTCGCATGGTTTCGGTAAGCGCTACAATCGGTTTGGTGATCATTTGTGTGGCGAGTAAGATCATTGCCACGATAATGGCTAAGATAATAATCAAGGCTGTGATTGTGCTCATTACGGCGTCATTCACCGGCGCTTCGATCAGCGACACCGGAATAAGCAGGCCAACGTGCCAATCCAATAGGGGGTTGTCTAATTTGACATTGTCATAAACAACATAATACGCTTCCCCTTTGAACGTGACCGTACTATTGCCAACGGGGTTACGCTTGATAGCGGCATTCAGACCGTCAAAGCCTGATGTATTGGCAAACTGGGATTCAAGACCATCCAAACCTTCCTTGCCTTTCTCGCCTTCATCTGTGGTAGAGAGTGAATGACCAGTGCGCTTGGATAAATGCACAACATTTAAATCACCATCGAGCAAAAAGCCAAAGCCTTTATCTTGAAATTTGATACGTTCAACCATATCGTTCAATTTATTGATCTGTAAGTCGACGCCACCCATAGCGACGAGTTTACCGCTATTATTGTAGATAGGTTGACGGATCACAGCAGACACCGCACCGGTATTGATATCGGTTGCAATTGGGCCGACATATAATTTACCTACATCAAGCGTATCTTGCCACCATGGGCGTTTATAAGCATAGTAAGGCCTGCCATCTGAATATGCTGATGTACGATCATTTTCTTTAAAATATTCACCGGTGTTTGCTGAGGCAATAAAGGCTGAGAGAATATTGTCATCACCTTTGGCGATCCTAACCAAGTCTTCATTGACCTCTTGATAGTCTTTATCTTTAGTCAGATCGGCGCCACGGGTATTATAATTTTCAAACCAATGAATGTTGTGAGGCGTAGAAACAAAGGTTTCAACTACTTTGCCGTATTGGCCAAAAAATGCTTCCATCGCTAATTTTTCGGCTTGAATATAGCTTTGCGTTTCTCGCTCAATACCATCTCGAGAGAGCGTTGCAATATGGCTGACGAAAAAGCTTGATGCGATAATTAATAATACGGAAATGGTGCCGCCAATTAACAGCAATATTTTCTTTCTAAGGGATAAATTCTCAAGCATGACAGTTCTTATTTTTAGCTTATGCAAACGGTAATCAAACCATAGATAAAAAGAGAACGCCACCGTTTGCGTTAACTTCTTTTACATTGATAATATAAGGTAATCCCCTGATTAAGGTGATATTCATATGAAAGTATTAAATCGCAGTCTGGTCGTACTGGGCGCCGGTTGGCTCGGTGAAGCGTTGTGTCGCGAAGCTGAGTTGCAAGGGTGGCAAATAGAAGGCACCAGAACCCAAGCTAGCGAGATGCATAGCTGGTCAAGGCAGCTGGTCTTGACTGAAAATGGCACCTTAGCGCACTCAATTTCTTTACACAACGCGTATTGGGTGTGTGCGATCCCACCAAGAGCGAGACATGTCGATAGTAACTATTTAGAAACGTTAGAACAGGCGTTGTTACTGGCAAAGAAGATGTCAGCAGCAGGCTTCTTATTGTGTTCGACCACTGGCGTTTATAGCACCGAAAATGGTGAATATGATGAACAGGGTAAGTTAGCGGATAAAGCCAACAGGCGTGTTGATATACTTAGAACTGCTGAAGAGATGGTGCTTAATGCAGGTGGTAAAGTGGTGCGCTTAGCAGGTCTTCAAGGTCCGGATAGGGAGCCTGGGCGATTTGTAGCAGGAAAGGCTTTGTCTAGCTCAGCGAATGGTAGAGTGAATATGGTTCATCGCGATGATGTTGTTACTGCAATCAATACCGTGATCGCGCAGTGGCAGGATGCAGCAGACGTTTATAATGTTTGCTATCCAGCGCACCCCACGAGACAGGCGTTTTATCAATATCACTGTGAAAAGTTAGGGACTGAGATGCCAAGTTTCGCTTCGACAAAAGAAGAAGCGCGCATTATCAAAGCCGAGCGTATTACCGAACTCGGCTTTGCTTATCATCATCCGATTGTTAATGAATCTGAGTTAGGCTGAAGGTAAGAGTTGTGCTGGTAGCAAGTGCGCCAGTGCAGCTTGACCCAGTAACGCATTAGCACTTTCAATATCCGGTGCAAAATACCTATCTTTGTCATAAAAGCTCACGACTGCTCGTAATATTTGCTGAGCTGTAGCCACTTTATCAGACGGCTTAAGTGGCGCTCTAAAATCTAACCCCTGCGCTGCAGCAAGATATTCAACTGCGAGTACACCTTGGGTGTTGTCAGCCATTTCCTGTAAGCGCCTTGCCGCAAAGGTTGCCATAGAAACATGGTCTTCTTGGTTTGCCGAGGTTGGGAGGCTGTCAACACTGCCTGGATGTGCGAGTGTTTTGTTTTCAGAGGCCAGTGCTGCAGCGGTGACTTGCGCAATCATAAAGCCCGAGTTTACACCGCCATTGTTAACCAAGAAGGGAGGCAGTTTTGATAAGCTCGAATCAATAAGCAGCGCGATACGACGTTCAGCCAATGCACCAATTTCAGCAATGGCAAGCGCTAGGTTATCAGCCGCCATCGCGATAGGCTCAGCATGGAAGTTGCCGCCAGAAATAATATCCCCAGCATCAGCAAATACCAGCGGGTTATCTGTTACTCCGTTGGATTCTACGAGGATAACCTCAGCAGCTTGGCGGATCTGAGTTAAACAGGCACCAAGCACCTGTGGTTGACAACGCAAGCAATAAGGATCTTGTACCTTTTCACAATCAACATGAGCATCACTTATTTCTGAGCGAGCCTGTAAGATATCTCTAAACGCCATTGCGGTGTCGATTTGACCTTGCTGACCACGGACTTCGTGAATACGCGCATCAAATGGCGAACGGCTGCCCATAGCCGCTTCAATGCTCATTGAACCAACGACACAGCTTTGTGCATAAAGATCTTCAGCTCTGAATAGGCCTTGCAGTGCAAAAGCTGTAGATGCTTGTGTACCGTTAAGTAGTGCGAGGCCTTCTTTTGCAGCTAAAGTAAGTGGTTCAAGTCCTGCTATTTTTAGCCCATCGATGGCATCGATAAGCTCGCCACGATAGCGAACCTGGCCTTCGCCAAGGATTGGTAAACACATGTGCGATAGTGGGGCGAGATCGCCAGATGCTCCAACGGAGCCCTTCTTGGGCACACAAGGATAGATTTCTGCATTCACCAAGGCCGCTAGGAACTCAATTACATCCAAGCGGATCCCAGAGAAACCACGAGAGAGTGAGTTGATTTTTAGCACCATCATTAGTCGAACGGTGTTATCGTCCATTAACTCGCCAATACCGGCTGCGTGCGACAGTACAATAGAGCGTTGCAGCAACTCTAATTCGTCTTTAGCAATTTTGGTGTTGGCCAGTAAGCCAAAACCCGTATTAATGCCGTAAACGGTGCGTCCTTCTTTGATCACTTGCTGAACGGTGTCTGCACTGTTAGCAATAGCGGCTTTCGCTGACTCGTCTAAGCTGAGATGAACAGGCTGTTGATTGACTTGTCGTAACGTGTTTAGAGTCAGTTGGCCTGGGATTAAATTCAGTGAGTACATACTTACTTTCCTTCCAGCATAGGTAAATCTAGTTTTTGTTCTTTCGCACAGTCTTTGGCTATGTCATAACCAGCATCGGCATGACGCATTACACCGGTACCTGGGTCATTCCATAGTACGCGAGATAAGCGAGCATCAGCTTCGTCTGTGCCATCTGCCACAATAACGACTCCCGAATGTTGGCTGAAGCCCATACCAACGCCACCGCCGTGATGCAGTGAGACCCAAGTTGCACCGCCAGCCGTGTTTAACAAGGCATTAAGTAACGGCCAGTCCGATACTGCATCTGAACCATCCATCATCGATTCCGTTTCACGGTTCGGACTGGCTACAGAGCCAGAATCTAAGTGATCACGACCAATCACAATCGGTGCTTTGAGTTCTCCACTTTTGACCATTTCGTTGAATGCTCGTGCTAAACGTGCTCTGTCCTTCAGTCCAACCCAGCAAATACGAGCTGGCAGGCCTTGGAATTGAATGCGCTCGCGCGCCATGTCTAACCAATTGTGAAGGTGTGGGTCGTCTGGGATAAGCTCTTTAACTTTCGCGTCTGTTTTATAAATATCTTCAGGATCGCCAGATAGCGCAACCCAACGGAATGGACCTATACCTTGGCAAAACAGTGGACGAATATAGGCAGGAACAAAACCCGGGAAATCAAAGGCGTTATCAACCCCTTCTTCTAAGGCCATTTGGCGAATGTTATTCCCGTAGTCAGTTGTTGCGGCTCCGCGTGATTGCAGCGTTAGCATGGCTTGTACTTGCACTGCCATAGATTGTTTTGCGGCTTTTACAACCGCTTGTGGATCGCTTTCGCGAAGCGCGGCTGCCTGAGCCATAGTCCACGTTTGCGGTAAGTAGCCGTTTAATGGATCGTGCGCAGAAGTTTGATCGGTCACTACGTCAGGCGTGATATTACGCTCAACCAATTCAGCATACACATCCGCTGCATTGCCCAGCAGGCCAACCGATACAGGTTGCCCAGCAGCTTTCGCTTCATCAATGATAGCTAGCGCATCATCAAGTGTGGTTGCCTTTCGGTCGACATAACGTGTGTTAAGACGAAAATCGATTCGTGACTCATCACACTCAACAACAAGGGCGCTAAAACCTGCCATTGTTGCCGCGAGTGGTTGTGCGCCGCCCATCCCGCCAAGACCACCGGTTAAGATCCACTTGCCTTTTGCTTCACCATTAAAGTGTTGCTTTGCCATTGCCACAAAGGTCTCGTATGTGCCTTGTACTATGCCTTGTGAGCCAATATAGATCCAAGAACCAGCGGTCATCTGGCCGTACATCATCAGGCCTTTTTTATCGAGTTCGTTAAAGTGATCCCAGTTAGCCCAATGTGGTACTAAATTTGAGTTAGCAATTAATACGCGAGGAGCGTTGCTATGAGTTTTGAATACACCAACAGGTTTACCTGATTGCACCAGTAAGGTTTCGTCTTCTTCTAAGCGGTCTAACGTTTCAACGATTTTATCGAAGCATGCCCAGTCGCGAGCGGCGCGGCCAATACCACCATAAACCACGAGTGCATTTGGGTGCTCAGCAACTTCAGGGTCAAGGTTATTCATCAACATGCGCTTTGCGGCTTCAGTAAGCCAGTTCTTTGCGGTAATGTCTGTACCTCGTGGCGCGCGGATCTCGCGGTTAGGGTCTAATCTTGGGTTATCACTCATTCTGCTCTCTCCTGTTGTATATACAACCTAAGTGAAACGTCTAGTTGTTGCGATTGCTTAGTTTCGCTAGGTTGTTAGTCTATTTGTATTGCATGGCAATCTAGGCCGCCATGTCGTTTTGATTTACCTGTCGCGATGTTTGGCGACACTTTATGTGTTACGACCTTTGCTTAAAGGTGAGATGACCACCTAAGCGATATTTACTGCCTGGCGAAATTAATCTTGCGAAGCTAACAATCCCTTTTGCAGACCAAGTTCGGCGGATCATTTGTAAGCATGGCTCTTCATTATAAAGCCCAAGCCACTGGCAAACCTCTGGTGATGGCATAACCGCTTCAACGGTGTGTCTAGCCTCTGTGAGTGGCGCAACTTGAGATAAATATTCATGAGGGGTAGTCAGTTCAAAGTTTTGGTCTAAATACTCCGGTGCCAACTGCGGATTGACAAAGCGTTCTTCGACTTGTAGTGGCTGTTCATTTTCATTATGTACAATTACGCTTCTATAGACCGGTGCGTCCGCCTCTACACCCAGTGCAATGGCGATAGGCGCTACTGCCGCAATAAGCTCAAGCGTTAGTACGGTGCAAGAGTACTTGCCATTGCGTGCGTTGACCTCGTCGGCAATATTGCGGATCTCAAGTAACGAAGACTGAGATTTAAAACTGGCAACAAAAGTACCTAGACCTTGGCTACGAGTTAAAATTCCGGCCTCAGTTAACTCGCTTAATGCTCGTCTTGCGGTCATTCGGCTAACATTAAATTGGTCAGCTAACTCATTTTCCGACGGCACGCGTTCGTTTTCAAGCCAGCGGGCGGCGCGAATATTATCGATAATATATTGTTTTATCAGCGCAAATTTAGGGAGCTCAGGCACAATTGTTGTCTCGAGTTCATATTTATGTAAATAAAGATGGCACACTTCTCTTGTATATACAAGTATCCCTGATAGACTCAATGGATAAATCTCATAGTGAGTTTATTTTAATGTGTTGGTATTTGGATTTGATTTAGATTAGGACAAGTATGATGTTAGAAGCCGATTTGCTTATTATCGATGTCAATATTGCAACTATGGATCCCAGTTTGGATACCCCTTATGGTGCGATAGAAAACGCAGCGATCGCCATTAAAGATGGCAAAATTAATTGGTTAGGCCCTCGTCGTGAACTACCTGAGGTTGACGCCATTGCAACCCCTATTCATAAAGCCAATGGTCAATGGTTGACCCCAGGGTTAATCGACTGTCACACGCATATTTTATTTGCCGGTTCTCGGGCCAACGAATTTGAGCAACGATTACTGGGAGCGTCATATCAAGAGATTGCTGCGCAAGGTGGTGGTATCGCAAGTACCGTTACGGCGACACGATTAGCAGACAGAGAAACGCTGTATGTTAACGGTAAGAACCGCTTGAATAGTTTACTCAAAGAAGGGGTTACCACGGTTGAAAGTAAATCGGGTTACGGCCTAGACGTTGAAAATGAGTTAAAGCTGCTAGAAATTAATCAATTGCTTAATGAGCATCACCCAATTGATGTGCAGAGCACGTTCTTGGGCGCGCATGCATTACCCCCAGAATACAAAGACAATAGCCAAGCCTACATTGATTTAGTGTGTGATGAGATGCTGCCACAAGTTGCTTCACGCCAATTAGCAACGGCTGTTGATGTATTTTGTGAAAACGTGGGATTTACCTATCAGCAAACCGAGCAAGTATTTACTCGAGCACAACAGTTGGGGTTACAGGTTAAATGTCATGCTGAGCAGCTATCTAATCAACATGGCAGCGAGCTGGTGGCAAAGTTTAAAGGGCTTTCAGCGGATCATATTGAATATCTTGATGAAGCTGGTGTGGAAGCGGTGGCGAAAGGGGATGTTACTGCGGTACTTTTACCCGGTGCCTTTTATTTCCTACGAGAAACGCAATTACCACCAATTGACTTGCTCAGAAAGCATAAAGTAGCAATGGCACTCGCGAGCGACTTCAATCCAGGTACTGCGCCTTTGTGCTCACTGCGATTAATGCTGAATATGGCATGCACATTATTTAGAATGACACCGGAAGAAGCGCTTAGCGGTGTTACGGTTAATGCTGCGAAGGCCTTGGGGTTGAGCGACCGTGGAGTATTGAAAGTTGGAACGCGCGCAGACTTAGCGTTATGGGACATTACCCATCCTGCACAGTTAAGTTATCAATTTGGAGTAGCGGACCTGTCAAATTTGTGGATCTTAGGTAAACTTAATCAGTAATGATCCTTTTATAAGCAACAAATTATGCTTTCAATTTCAACAGCTAGTGGCGGAGCCACGGAATTTTTGCTGTCTGAAGGAATAGCGATACTAATTACGCCAATGATGGCTGGCATGGCCGGAGCCATTGTAATGGGGGCGTTAGCATTAATGCTGCAGCGCCCCTCTGGTATGCTCAAGCTGGCTCACCTTAGCAGTGCAACACTTGCAATACTGCTCGCCTTTACGGGCAATATCACTACATTACATTTACTTACTTTGACGCTACTTCTGTACTTGTTCCATGGCCTGCAGGAGCATAAAAGTGGTTTGTTGTTAATAAGTGCGGCGTCAATAATCACTTTGGTAATGTGGACTGTATCTGAATATCTGTGGGCGCTTCCTGCACAACATGGTGCAATTGTTATCGTATTTATGTATGTTCTTTTTCTTGCCTATCAAGCGTATAGCAGCGCAAATGAATTTGAGTTAAAAGAACACGATGATTCCCACACCGAGCATGAAAGTTTGGGGTTACCTGGACGGCAAAGCTTTAAACGTGCTTTTAATGAATATCGCCAAACGGAAGGGAGTCCTTGTATGCTCGTACTTGTTCGTCTCATGGGCTTCGAGCAGGTGAATTTTCATTTAGGGCGTGAGTTTGGTGACTTGCTGTTAGCTCAGTCGGCTAATCGTATTGCGCAATGTTTGCAATCAGGTGATGTTATGGCCATCACTCATGGCAATGAAACTGCGAAAATGGCGCATCTAGGTGGTCTTAACTTTGCGTTTGTATGTTCGTTAAAGCATGGTAAGCACTTTCATGAGCAGCTGATAGAGGAAATATCAAACAGCACTTTAAAGCCATTCAATGTTGGTAGCTGTACGTTAGAGATCATGATGCGTGCGAGTTACGTGAATTGCGATGAAGAAATGGGTCAACTTGAGAACCTGATTTCTTGCGTGTTTTTAGCGCTAGATACACAATCAGAAGCGCATCAGCATAGTCATCAACAAGTCGTACCGTATCAACAACGTATGCAAATTCATCGACTGGAGCAACAGGTGAGGTTGTCGGAGTTAGCTAAAATCAACTTTAGATCTGAATTTGAGCTCTATTTTCATCCTGTCGTTCGTCATGAAGATAACAGCATTGAGTTTGTGGAATTACTGTTGCGTTGGCAGCATCCAAAGCAAGGGATTTTAAGTGCCAATGAGTTTATTGATGATATTCGTTTAGTTGGACTTGCCATTCCCGTTGCTGAATATGTACTAGAGCGTGCTTGCGAAATCGCATTGGCACTGAAAATGGAAGGGATCAGCGTTCCCATCAGTATTAATGTTTTTGGGGCTGAGCTCTTGAGCGAAAGCTTTATCGAGTTTATTGACTACACCATGCTCAACCATCAGTTAAGCCCAGGTGCTATCATTATCGAATGCCCAGCTAGTATGCTTGCCGAACTAGATGAGCAAGAAATTGCGATGATCAGTCGTTTGAAGAACTTGGGTGTAAAAATGTGTGTCGATAGCTTTGGTGATGCGCCGCTGGTGCTAGCTAAATTACCCGCACTGCGTTTTGAGTACGTGAAACTGTCGCGTAATATGACACAAGAACCTGAGCATATGGGGCATACCAAATCTTTGGTAAAAGGTATTGTAGAAATGCATCAAGAAAAGCACTGTCGCGTGATTGGCGAGGGTATTGAATCTCTCGGGCAACTCGAATTTGTAAAAAGCATTGGTACGGTGGCAGCGCAAGGGTTTTACTTTTCTCGGCCACAGAACAGTAATATTTTGATCAGTTGGCTGAAACAAAGGCTGCCTCAATAACTAGGAGCGGCTTACCTTTACATAGGTTTTGGCTGTGACAGTGTTCAGCGCCTCTGTTGACGAGTACTTAAATAAGCGTTTGCAAGGTTCGTTAGTATTTGGCCGCAATGTTCGATGCCCACCTGCTCACCAAGTGGGTGTCTAGCCGGAGCTGCTTCACATAAGTGCAAATATTTAGCATTTCGAGCCTGAGCCATACGATAAACAAAATATTCGGCATCGCTAGTTGTGAAGCCTTGATAGGTCAGGGCACTTGCAGGCATACCGACGATGGCATCAACGTCTAACTCTACACCTAATGGGATGTCGCTTGGCATGGTTGCCAACGCTTTGTCGAGTGAGGCTGATAAACTCTGAGTTTGTCTGGTTTTTATCGTTTGATAACTTGAAAACCCGAATCCAGCGCTTTGCAATTGAGTAAGGATCGTTTGGTTATTTTTGTGCTCATGCAAGCCGATGACATGGTAATGCGACAAGCTACCAGCTTGATGCGCGTAACTGAAGCCATTACCACTATGTCTGCCTTCACAAGCTCTAAAGTCAGCATGAGGGTCAAAGTTGATGGCACCAGCGGCACGTTTGCTGGCCTCAAAATGTGCCTGCAAAATACCAAAAGCATTATTGTGACCACCACCGATGATGATCGGCTCCAAGCCTGCAGCAAAGATAGGTGCTAGGGTAGCAATCACTTGGTTGTCGAGGTCGGCACAGAGGGCGCGTAACTGCGCTAGTTGATCGCTATTGGTGTTATCGAGCGATAGTGCGCGCGTTTGAATAGCTAGGGTATCCACTTCGCCTAGCAGTAAAATCTTATCTCCCGACAAAAACTGGTTATCGGGCTGGTTTAAAAAACGTTTTAAGAAGGCTTGCCAACCAAGCTCGGCACCACCTTGCCCGCAATTGGCGCGCGGACCTATATCCTCGGGGATCCCCAACAAGACATAGCGGATCCCAAACTGGGCCGCGTCTCTAAGCGAAGCTGCGTAGTCATGATCACATTGTAAAAAGCTTATGCTTTGCCAAATTCTGGTTTCACCGGCTCTGGCGCTAACAAAAGTGGCAATATCGCTTTCATCATATATACGGACTGCTGTACTCATGACTGTTACTTCTAGTGTTTAATTGTCTTCGTTATCATCTTCTAAAATTAACTCTTCCGCAGAGATGATAATGCCCGTGGAGTCGGCGTAAACAAAATCATCTTCGTAAAAAGAGACACCTGCGAAATTAACGGGAATGCCAACTTCACCGCTGCCACTGCTATCTGCTGCCACTGGGATAGAAGCGATTGCTTGAATGCCAATATCGCTTTCTTCTAGTTCATCAACATGGCGTACCGCGCCGTAAACGATGATGCCTTGCCAGTTGTTCTCGACCGCCAGCTCAGCTAAATCAATATCAACCAGTGCACGACGAGTTGAACCACCACCATCAACGAGCAGCACACGACCGGTACCGTCTTGTTGTAGTACATCTTGGATCTGCTCATTGTTTTCAAAACATTTGACGGTAGTGATACGACCACTAAATGACGTCTGGCCGCCAAAATTGATGAACATAGGCTCTAGCACATCAACCACATCAGCAAAGTGGTCGCAAAGATCAGAAGTGCTGTATTCCATATTGAATCCTCGAATATTGATTGTCGATAACCAGTATACTCTCATACTTGTGCTTAGCAATGCTTTGATTCAACTTACATATTTGTGTCTTAAAAGTGTCACCCATTTGTTATTTTGCTCTTCTATGCTGATATTGTGAGCAATTAGGCGTGACTCGAATGATGAAAGCAAAACTAGCCGAGCTGGACGCTGCATTATACTTTGTAGTGTTTTGCCCTAAACCAAGAAACTGGTTTAGATTGATAGCATTAGGTCTATCCAAAAGTGGCAACGGTGGACTTTATGTGTTGGTCGCAATTGCGTGCGCTCTGTTTTTGGAGCAGCTAGGTCAGCAATTTGCACTCACCGTGATTTTGGCCTTTGCAATTGAAAGGCCGCTTTACTTCTATCTAAAAAATCGTTTTGCACGATTACGGCCATGTGACTGTTACGCAGTGAAAGCCTTGTTGACGCCGAGTGATAAATTTAGTCTGCCTTCGGGGCATAGTGCTGGTGCTTGGCTATATGCGACTTGTTTAATGGAGCAAATTCCACTGGTTGCGTTTCCGTTGATGATTTGGGCTTCAGGGGTGTCATTGTCACGCGTAATTGTAGGGGTACATTATCCACTTGATGTGGTGCTTGGTGCGGCAATGGGTGTTGCTTGTGCAAGTTTAGCGATAGTGATATTAGGAAGCGTATGAAAATACTATATGGTGTTCAAGGAACGGGAAATGGCCATACTACTCGAGCTCGGGTAATGGCAAATTGCTTTCGCAACATGGGAATTTCTGTTGACTACTTTTTTTCAGGACGCCCTTCGGAAAATTATTTTGATATGCATGACTTTGGTGATTATCGGAGTTGTCGAGGGTTGTCATTTGTTACCGAGCGTGGCCAATTAAATCGTTTAAAAACTTTCCAATCGCTCAAGTTTGGTGAGTTTATCCGCGATGTAAAAAAGTTAGATGTATCAGGTTATGATCTGATCTTTAACGACTTTGAACCTGTCAGTGCATGGGCTGGAAAGCTGGCAAAGGTTCCGGTGATAGCGATGAGTCATCAAGCGTCATATTTATATGATGCAGTTCCACAATTTGCCGTACAGCCTTGGCATAGAGCTTTGATCCGGTATTTTGCACCAGCTGATATTCATCTGGGTGTGCATTGGCAACCATTTGATAAGCATATTATTCCGCCTTTTATTCCTTATGAGGCAGAGCAAGAGCAGTGTGCATCTATAATTAATAAAGTCCTGGTTTATCTGCCGTTTGAAGCTTTGGATAGCATTATTGAATTGTTAAAGGATTTCCCTGATAAGGAATTTTACTGCTATCACCCAGATGCCGACAACGCTTCGTTGCAACATATTCACCTGAGAAAGCCAAGTCGATCTGGGTTTATTCAAGACCTGAGAAATACCAGTGGCGTAATTGCAAATGCTGGGTTTGAGCTTTCTAGTGAAGCGTTAAAACTCGGTAAAAAACTGCTTCTTAAGCCATTAGATGGTCAATTTGAACAGCAGAATAATGCACAGACGCTTGCCGAGCTCGGTCATGCCCAAGTGATGAATTACCTCAATGCTGGTGCGCTGGAAGAATGGCTACGAACAGACGCGAAAGCATCGTTTTATTTTCCATCCGATCCCAGCTTGCTAGTGAACTGGTTATTGGGACGTCAATGGCACAATGTTGATTTATTACACAGTCAACTTTGGTGTGGTGTTAATAATTTGTATGTGAAAGCGGCGTAAATATATTATTTTGTAATATGAACCCAGAATAATTACCTATTATGAGGCAAGGGCGGAAGGCTTCAGCTATACTTTAGCCAGTCTATTAACATTGTAGGTAAGCCGATGGCGGTATTAGAAAATCTGACTATCAGACGTCGTTTGCAAGTGAATGCATTAGTGGTAGGGATTGCCTTGGTGGTTATGTTAATTATGATCATGTACGAAGCTCGTACTATGCTGAAATTGAATGAAACCATTCAATATGCAGAAGAGCTCGACATTCATGAATTAGCAATGCGCAAACACGAGAAAAATTTCCTTTTTTACAAGCAGGTAGATTCACTCGATGAGTTTGAAAACGAGTATCGTGAGCTACAAACTAAGCTCGCTTTGTTGCAAGGTACTTTTTCTGATTTTGATATTGATTTAGGTCGGATCAATGAATTCGAACGTTTAGCAAAAAGTTATTACGATGACTTTCAAAAAGTGGTGCAGTTACAAAAAACGATCGGCTTGCATCCAAAAGATGCCCTGTACGGTGAGCTTCGTGGTGCGGTACATGAGGTAGAAACTCTGTTAAAAGAGCAGCAGAACTATCAACTCCTTTCAACTATGCTGCAGCTTCGCCGAGCTGAAAAAGACTTTATGCTACGTTTTGATATCAAATACTTGAAACGGTTTGACGAGCTAGTTGCACAGTTTTCTCAGGAAATACGTAGTGCTGGGTTTAACGCTCAATATCAATCTAAGTTGCTTAGCTTATTGAACACCTATCAATCCAAATTTGCGAGTTTAGTACGAGCACAAGAAGCACTTGGCTTAGATTTAACGAGCGGTGCGCTTGGCAAGATGAAAGTGAGTGTTGAGAAAAGTGATGCGGTGGTCTCTGAAGTCGTGGAGCAGGCAAAAGCAGAGATCAAAGAAAACGTTGACAAAACTCAGATGCTTGCCATCGGTGTATTTGTTGTTGCAAGTATTATCGTGATGACACTTGTGCTATCGACTAGTCGCTCAATTATTCAGCCCGTAGAGCGCGTTTATCAAACCATTGAGCGCATCCGTCGTGAAAATAATTTAAGTCTACAAATTGAACAAATCGGTAATGACGAAATCACGATTATGACCCGTGATTTTAATAGCTTAATTTCTGACTTTAGAGATCTCATTGCTGATGTGAATGGGGCGTTGGCAACTATTAATGAAGCCACGGATCATTTAACGGAGACAACAGCCCAAACGAGTACTGGTATGGCTGAGCAGTTGCACGAGGCGGATATGGTCGCAACCGCTGCGACCGAGATGCAAGCGACGATCCAAGACATTTCTCATAATACCGGTGAAGCGGCGCATAAGGCTGAGACAACCAATGAAAATGCGCAACAAGGTCGTCGTGAGGTCACAGCAACAATTGAGCACATCATGCAGTTATCGGAATCGTTAGGTGGTGCTTCAAGTGTTGTTGCTCAGTTAGAGCGTGACGGTGAAACTATTGGCTCGGTCTTGGATGTGATCCGTGGTATTGCAGAGCAAACAAACTTACTTGCACTAAATGCTGCTATTGAAGCTGCACGTGCGGGGGAGCAAGGTCGAGGTTTTGCTGTTGTAGCGGATGAAGTTAGGTCACTTGCGCAGCGTACTCAAGACTCCACACAAGAAATCGAAAGCATCATTTCTACACTGCAGCAGCGTACACGAGAAGTGGTGAATATCATGGAGCAATGTCGTGAACAAGGCAATGAAAGTGTGTCACAAGCTGAAAAAGCAGGGGAGTTGCTCAGCATGATCACGCAAGATGTACAAACGATTATGGAAATGAGCACGCATATTGCGACGGCAATTGATGAACAAAACCAAGTTGCTTCAGAAGTGAATAAAAACGTGGTTAAAATCAGAGACATTGCGCAAGGTGCGTCAGAGCATGCTCGCTCTAATGCGCAAAGTAGTGAAGAAGTCGCAGAGCAAGCGCGGGTATTACACGAAGCTGTTGCTAAGTATCAGGTATAAACACCAATTCAACCTGAGGTTCTTATGTCAAAGCCCCACTTAATTTATAGTGGGGCTTTTTATTTAACCTGAGGTTTGGATGAGAAATGAGCTAGCTTATTATTTTTAAAGTTCTGGTTGATTGTAATACCAATTGAATTAATTCTCTAATCAAATTGAAGGGTGAAATAGCATATTAGCTTCGTTAAAAATTTCTCATATAGAACAACTAAATAGCAAAATTTTTAGCCTTGCTACTAAAGCTATTTCCCCGCTTCAAGATGGATCATTTACTTAATACAACTGGTATCATTTCGTTCATGTGAAAGTAGAACATCCTACTTCGTAGCT
>NZ_PNDS01000115.1 GCF_005886535.1 Pseudoalteromonas sp. S2755 | reverse complement strand
CGTGCTTTAGCACGACAACCTATCCACATTTCCTATCTTGCGAATAAACCACACAATCACATACCTGAAATAAGCAGATCTCTGGCGCAAATATTCAATAAGTTCTCTCTTCCTTTAATTACAGTAAGTAAATAACACTGGAAAAGGACAAGACATGACAGAAATGAACTCCCTACAAACTTGGCTCACTACAGCGCAGGTAAGTAATAAAAAACATCTCAATTCACGCGCCATGTTTGCATACAGCTTACAAATTGATGCGCTAACGGGCGGCCATTTTAAGGCTCGTCGTAGCTGGAAAAGTGCAAGTGATGAAGAAATAGCCGCCGAGGAGGTTGTGTGGTGTCAACAACACGGGCTGGTTAGCGCGCAAATGTCCCAGCCCCATTTACAAGAAAAAGGCCGCTTAGAAGTCAACCAATTTAAAGGCACTAGCGTATTGAGTAGCTATCGGACTAAGCATAGCGAAAAAAAGAAACCGCTCATATTTGCAAATTTACCTTGCACATTGCTGAGCGTGCCATTCGAAATTGCAAAGCATTGGCAGGATTTAATGCAAGGCAAGCGCATTCACTTAGATTACACCGTACTCAAAGTACAAGCACATACAGGGATAACACTTCATAAAAAAGACACAGACTCCAGCACAGTTATCAGTGTCACACCAAAAAAGTGGTTTTGGCGCCTGCTATTTGGTTCAACTGACTTTCATTATGAAAAAGGTTCTCAGCGACTGATTAAAATTGACGGTCTGTTAGAACCGAGAGATCGAAATATAAAGGGTAAGTACGTTGAGTATCTCGGACTGGCGAGATTTGATAAGGCAATCGATTTTGGCTTTTTTAGGGGATTATAAATGACAAAAATGGTATTAATAACTGGCGGTACGCGCGGCGTTGGAGAGGCATTAGTGACACTATGCTTGTCAAAAGGCTATCAGGTTATTGCAACTGGAAGCAGCGCCGCTTCAGTGGCCAACGCAAAAACAAAGCAGCCAAACGTAAGCTGGTATGTATGCGACTTATCTGAGCAAGCACAGCTTACCTCCTTAGCTAACGCTTTAGAGGGAAAAACCCTGGATATAGTGTTTCATAACGCAGGCGTGCAGCAGCCTAGGGATTTATTTGTAGCAAATAATGAAGTCATTTCAGTTGAGCATGAAACCCAGATTAATTTTACCGCACCCATCATGCTCACCCGATTATTGTTCGATAATATCCGTCGTAGCAACGGCTCTTGGGTGTTCGTTACTTCAGGGTTAGCAATCGCACCAAAGCAAAGCTCACCAATATACTGTGCAAATAAAGCTGGACTACGGGCTTTTTGTAAGTCTTTTCGTGGACAAATCAAATTACACCAGAGTCAAATCAAGGTATGTGAAGCTATTCTCCCGTTAGTGGATACTGATATGACCAGAGGTCGAGGCACAGGAAAAATCACGCCAGAACAAGCAGCGAAGGAAATCGTTGCTGGCGCTTTGAAAGGTCAAGCAGAAATTAAAGTAGGTAAAATGCGCATTGTGATGTTGCTGAGAAAGCTATTTCCTAATCTCATCGAAAATATCATGTTAAAAGCATAAGGATAGAAACCATGACGACTAAAGTGACATTAGCACGAAGAGTGCTAAATTGGATTTCAGAAAATGGCAAAAAGCCTAAGGCGATCGTGGTGCTTTCTGGGTTATCAATTGGTGATTTCTTTGTTCCTGCATTGCCAACTCAGACATCGGTCATGCTGCTGGCTTGGCTACAGCCTAAAAAAATACTGACTATTGCACTGATGTTTGCAATCGCAGCAGCTGCGGGCTCAAGTATTCTCATTCTCCTCGCAACGATGTTAGAAAGCTTTTTGCAAAATGCTATTCCCTCTCAAGGTTCTGCTAACTTTGAAAAGTGGCAAACACTTAAACACTATATCAATGAGTATGGACTGTACGCGTTAGCCTTGATGTCGCTACTTCCGACGCCGCCAAGAACTATGGTTGTATTAAGCTTACTGGCAGGAATATCTGGGTATTTGATTGTAGCAACCGTGTTTTTTGGCAAGTTACTGTGGTTCACAGCCGTGGTTCTTATTGTCTCACGTGCACCAAACTGGTTACCCAAAATACCTTGGATAGGAAAGAAGATAGCCAAAACAATTACTTTCCAACAACAGCGGTTAAAACAAAACGTCACGCAACCTATATCAAATAAATAGCCAAGGCTTTGGACAAAAAGAGAAAATATGAATAATCATATATCGCCCCGCAGTGCCGCTTTTGCCAGCAGCACCATGTTAAATTTGCTACAAACTGGGTTAGAGCGGCTTACAGCTGGGTGCTGTACAAATAATAACGGCTTTAGTCATGCGCTTGTCCCGCTTGAGACGAAAAAAGAGTTTGTCTCCTACGTTGCCTCACAATATGGCCTAGAAACATTGCTAAAAATTGCCGTTGGTGTTGAAACACTCCTCGATACACCAACTGGTAATGCACTGCTATATCAAAGCTCACCTACATCCTTGCTACATAAATGGCAGCGGTTGGAAAAGTACATACACAGCAATCACTTTATTGACTGTGAGTTTTCTGACACTTACGTAAAGATCCGCCATCGTTCAAGAACCAGCATTCAACCCTCATGTGCCGAGGACTTAGCGGTTTTGGGTGTGCTTTGTGCTTTACTTCATCAAGTTACAAACAAACCTGTCACACTAAACCCAACATCTAATGCGCGAACGGCTATTTTTAGTTATCCAAGCCTCTGGGTGTCAACGCCGTTAGCACCCCGCCAAGGACAACACTGGTATATCCATTGGTCTTTGCCTGACAAAACCACAAAGATAAAAAGAGACAGCAAATTTTCTGAAGCAGGTGGCTGCATAAAAGAACAAACCAAAGCAGCCATGGTAAAACTAGGCCTATTAGACATCAATATCATAAAAGTGGCTAAGTGGTTGGCACTTTCTACACGCAGCCTACAGCGACGATTAAAAGAGAAGAATACCAATTTTGCCGTGCTGCTACAACAAGTCAGAGTCCAAAAGGCAAGCCAAATATTATTGTCAAATAACACCAGTTTTGCAGAGGTAGGATTTGTATGCGGATTTTCAGATCAAGCTCACTTTAGCCGCATTTTTAAAAAGTGGACGGGTATGTCACCGAAGCAATATACCCACATCAACATAAACTGATTAACTGCGCTACGTATAATCTTTGTATTACCATAACGGGGAGTTACGGATGAGCGCCACTTGGTTATCTTTGTCGAGCGTCCCTTGAAACTCCAAATACGCCATTTTTTTGCGTTTATCTTCTGGTGCCGGAGTGATACCTGCGTAAGACACTATGCGGTTTAGATTTTCGTTAAAGTAAATATCAACGCTGTCCATAAATAACCACATTCCGAGTGAGCCAGGCCCTACTTGAAAGCGGTGTTTTCCTGCCTTTTCACCTTTGTATGACACCATAAATGGTGCCAGCTTTTTAGCCTTTAAAACTGGCCCTAAACACTTTAGCTTTTCTCCGTTAAGTAATTGCTCTGCATGTGCCTTGATAAATTCACCAAAAAGTTCTGGCAGACATAACTTGTCGGTATCTTCCTTGTTATCTTGCCAAATTAGCTCACCAAACTGGTCAAAAGCTGTGACGGTATCATCTACAATCAATAGTTTACCTAACTGAGATGGGTGCCCCTTCGCTATATCGAGTTCAAAGCGCTCCGCTTGCCATGTCGCTTTGGCTTTATATAAGAAGGAATCTTGCTGTTTAACGTAGTAGGTTTTACTATTTTCACCAAATGTAGCACCTAGTAAAAACTCAGCATGGGCAATTGGGCTAGCAATCGCTAACCACGCAACTGGCACTATCATTTTATTTTTCAAATAAAAACTTATTCTACTCATGGTTTCGCTCCTTTTATTGTTACCAATATAAGAAGAGGTCCATTATAATTATTGAATAAATCCGCCAATTACACTTACTTTAGTGTAAATACAAATGAAAAAAGCCAATCGCAATCCACCTCCTACGCTGTACGCTGGCGGCTTACCAGTAACCCATCGCCGCGTAAAGCGGCTCCTACTCTGACGGTTTACCAGTATTTTGCTTGTGCGATAGCTTCGAGTAGTCCGCTAATATCTGCGGCATACACTTCGCCAATATTACCGATCCTAAAGCAATCTGCGTTTGATACCTTGCCGGGGTAAATTACATATCCTTTTTGCTTCAATGCCTCATAAAAGCGCTTAAATTCATAGCTTTCGTCACTTGGTGAATAAAAAGAAGTGATAATAGGTGAGTGCATGGCTTCTGGTAACAAGGCTTCAAAACCAAGAGCTCTCATGCCGCTAACGAGTTGTTTTTGATTTTCGCTGTAACGCTTAAATCGCGCAGAAACGCCTCCCTCTTGCGCCAATTCTTCTAGTGCTTTGGCAAAAGCCCTGACAACATGCGTTGGCGAGGTAAAACGCCATTTACCATGATGATTTTCCGTGGTTTTCCATTGGGCGTGAAGATCCAGCGAGAGTGAACGTGCTTGTCCTTCAGAGGCAACCAGCAGCGCCGTTTTTGCGATCACAAAGCCAAAACCTGGAACACCTTGAATACACTTATTTGCTGAGCTGATGAGGATATCAATTTGCCACTCATGCATATCCATCTCAATGCCGCCAAAACTGCTCATGGCATCAAGGATCATTACTTTATTATGGTGTTTCGCAAGCTCCGCTACGCGTTTAGCCGGGTTCAGCATCCCCGTTGTGGTTTCGCAGTGTACCATTGCTACGTGGGTGATCTCTGGGTGTTGCTCAAGCGCTTGTGAGATCTGCTCAAGTTGCGGCAATTCGGTTTCAACAAAATTGAGCGCTATTACATTAATATTGAGATAATTGGCTATCTCAATAATACGCGCACCATAAGCACCGTTATTGATAACCAGTAAAGTGCCAGACTTAGGAATAAAAGTCCCAATAGCCGCCTCTACACTTGCTGTACCACTGCCCTGCATTAAGGTTGCACTGTAGTCACTGCGATACTGCGGATCTGCAACCGCAATTTCACAAAGTTGCTTGCGAATAACTTGCACTACACCTTGGTTATATTCATCATCCCAAGTGCACCAGTCTTTCAACATGGCTTCTTTCACGGTGTGAGAGGTACTAAGTGGGCCTGGCGTCAGGAGTAAATAATCGTTGTTCATAACTTGCCTCTAAACTGGTCTATACCAGATTATTTAACCGAGTTTAGGTGACAACGGCATGACAGTTTTATGAAACTAAAATTGATGTAGTAATGAAGTTCAATGAAACCTCGCCTTTACCCTAAATGGCAAAGGCGAAGAGAAGCAACAGAGGCTCTGGTTGTTATCCTGAGTTTAGGTTATTTATAACCGTTTGGATTATTGCTTTGCCAGCGCCATGTATCTTGCATCATGGCATCCAGACCACGCTCTGCATGCCAGCCTAATTCGGATTTGGCTTTTTCAGGCGCAGCATAACAGGCGGCAATATCACCATCGCGACGCGGCTTAATATCATAGGGTATAGCTTTGCCTGCAGCCTTTTCAAACGCAGTAACCATCTCAAGTACTGAGTAGCCATTGCCAGTACCTAAGTTATAGATGTGTGTGCCTGCTGCTACTGCGATTTTCTCAAGCGCTTTTAAATGGCCAATAGCAAGGTCAACCACATGAATGTAATCCCTCACGCCCGTGCCGTCTTTGGTGTCATAGTCGTTACCAAATACGCCTAAACTCGCCAGCTTACCAACAGCAACCTGTGAGATATAGGGCAATAAGTTATTGGGAATACCATTTGGGTCTTCACCAATTAGCCCCGACTCGTGTGCACCAACCGGATTAAAGTAACGCAAAATAGCAAAGGCCCAACGCGGGTCTGATTTAGCGACATCCTGTAATACCATTTCAACCATCAACTTTGACGTACCATAAGGATTGGTTGTGCCACCAACAGGGAAATCTTCACGAATAGGAAGACTGGCAGGATCTCCATAGACCGTCGCTGACGAACTAAAAACAAGCTTAAAGACATTAGCATCACGCATTGCATCAAGGAGCGTCAACGTACCTTGGACGTTATTTTGATAATACTCGATTGGCTTTTGAACCGACTCTCCTACGGCTTTTAAACCGGCAAAGTGGATCACTTCTTCAATATCATATTGCGCAAATACACTATCAAGAAATGCCTTATCAAGAATATCACCTTGATGGAATGCAGCTTCCTTTCCTACTATCTCAGCGACTCTATGTAATGAAGTCTGCTGAGAATTGCTTAGATTATCTACGACCACTACCTTTTTGCCTTGCTGTAGCAGCTCTAATACAGTGTGAGAGCCAATATAGCCTGCGCCACCTGTTACGAGAATCGTCATATCTATTCCTATGGTTGTTGTCTATGCATTGCGTTTAACATGCAATTTAATATATTGCTATCAGTCTTCGCTGTGGCATACAAATGCCAGCTTGTTATCAAAAAAGCTCAAGCGAGAGATTGAAGTCTGACAGTAACTTCTTAAGTTTCTTAATAAGTGGACTTTTTTAGGCGCATTTAAATCCCGGTAATAAATTTTATTATCTAGTGCATATGCCACTTTATTATCATCCAACCAAGTATAATCTTGCACCTGACTGGGAAGAGCAAAAAATCGCTGAATATGATCGCTCTCTCTGTGGTAGGTTGCGAACCACATCAAGCCATTGACTTGATAAGTAAAAGCAAATACGTCACGCGCACGGTTGTAAGACAAAGTTCGGCCAATATCTTCGGCAAGAATTTGTGGTAAATGGCCGTTAATATCTGTGTACTGTAAGGTATGCGGAGCACTCTCAGTCGCACCTAAAATAAACATAATCAGATCTTGGTTGCTCCCCCAAGCATGATACCCCACAGGCTCGATATGCTCAAAAACACGACTTGGTTTTGTAGCCTGATCAAACGGATAAAACCACAGTTTTTGCTTACCGGATCCCTCAACCACAATCGTCGTTAACCCTTCCCCATTCGGGTGTAATGTGGGCGAATATTCTGAGACAGGGGATTGCGTGAGGTTGGTTGTGTTTTGGCTTTGAAAATCGTAGAAAAACAGATCCGTTTGACTATTGCCATCAGCGCTAACTTCCGCGGTGTAGTAAACCCCAGAATCAGTCACTAGCGGCTGATTAAAATACGCGGTGTTTTCGGTAATTGGTTTAGCACTAAAATGTTCACCTAATTCAGCTAGCCAAATTTGGCTTTTGGGCATGGCTGAATAAGCCGGTAAACAGGACGCGAAAGCGAATAGACAAACTGCGAGCTTCACACGCATTGAAATGGGCATGGACGTTCCTTTGATTTTTCATTGTAGTTATATCACCCCGCTATGATACCCAACACTCGCCCTCAAGCAAAGCTTGCCAAAAACTTTGCTTCGCGTAACATCGAATTAACGGATGATGAAAGCTAAGGCAGATTTATGTCAGACAAACACCCTATTATCGCCATTACTGGTAGTTCAGGCGCAGGCACTACAACAACGACAAGCGCGATAAAACACATATTCCGCAGTCTTAATACCAAAGCCGCCTATGTCGAAGGCGATAGCTTTCATCGCTACACTCGCCCAGAAATGGATAAATTGCGTCGCGAAGCGCTGCAAGAAGGTAGGCACATTAGCTACTTTGGTGAAGAAGCCAATGACTTCGGCGCATTAGAAAGTCTGTTCAAAAGCTATGGCGAAACCGGCAATGGCAAAGTCCGTCGCTACCTTCATACGTTTGACGATGCCGTGCCATTTAATCAGCTACCGGGCACTTTTACTCCTTATCAAGAACTAGAACAAAACACCGATATGCTGTTTTATGAGGGGCTGCACGGCGGTGTTGTAACCCCCGAATATGATGTGGCCAGCAATGTTGATTTATTGATTGGCATGGTGCCTATCATCAACCTTGAATGGATCCAAAAGCTCATTCGCGATACCAACGAGCGCGGCCACTCCAAAGAAGCGGTCATGACGTCAATTGTGCGCTCAATGGATGACTACATTAATCACATCACCCCGCAGTTTTCTCGCACGCACATTAACTTTCAACGCGTGCCCACCGTAGATACTTCTAACCCATTCAGTGCTAAAGACATACCATCATTAGACGAAAGCTTTGTAGTTATCCGCTTTCGTGGCATCGAAGATGTTAATTTCCCTTACTATTTACAAATGATTGAGGGCAGCTTTATGTCTCGTGTAAACACGTTAGTTGTGCCGGGCGGAAAAATGGGATTGGCAATGGAGTTGGTGCTGACTCCACTTATCAAAGAATTATTAATAAAGAAACGCGCCCTTGAGAATATGGCGCCAGTCGATTTACCGATTTAACCCAGCTTATGTTTTGATAAGGAATAATAGCTTCCTTGCATCGCTCCATATCACACTTTACACTGACGCCTTTTAGGGCATCACGAGTAGTTGTTATATGGACGTGCTTACCATTTTAGTGGGGTCTAAAAACCCAGTAAAAATCAATGCTGCAAAAACCATCTTTGCGCAGTACTTTCCCAATGCAAAAATTGACTGTCAGGGTATCTCAGCACCGAGTCTCGTTGCGGATCAGCCTTTAGGTGAACAAGCCACCCGCGAAGGCGCAGAGAATCGTGTTACTTACTTACAGCAACATCATCAAGCGGATTTTTATTGTGCCATGGAAGGAGGCGCTGCCAAATTTGAATATGGTGCAGCTACTTTTGCTTATGTCGTCATTGCGGATAACCATCGTAGGAGTGTCGGTCGTAGTTGTAATTTGCCTCTACCGGCGTCGGTGTACACACGTCTTGAACAAGGTGAAGAGCTAGGACATGTAATGGACGACCTGTTCAACACCACCAATATCAAGCAGCAAGGCGGTGCTATCGGTTTACTAACCAACCATCTTGCCACCAGAGAAAGTAGCTACACGCAAGCCTTATTACTCGCGATGGCACCCTTTAATCACCCAGAGATGTATTTATAATGCCGAACTATACACATATTTTATTTGATGCGGATGAAACCTTATTTAGCTTTAATGCCAAACTTGGATTACAAACGCTGTTTACTCAATATGACGTTGTGTTCACTGACGAGGACTACGAAGAATATAACAGCTTGAATGCGCCACTTTGGGTGCAGTATCAAAATGGTGAAATTGACGCAAAAACACTTCAGGTAACGCGTTTTAGCCGCTGGGCTGAAAAACTTAATGTTGCGCCTGAATCGCTCAATGCGGGATTCTTGGCAGCGATGGCAGAAATTTGCCAACCGCTACCGGGTGCAAAAGCATTACTCGACAGCCTGAAAGGCCAATGTACTTTGGCTATTATTACCAATGGATTTGCCGCGCTTCAGCAAAAAAGATTGGAACATACCGGCCTTGTGGATCGTTTTTCTGAAGTGGTGATCTCTGAGTTGGTGGGTAAAGCCAAGCCAGATCCGAGTATTTTTGCGCATACGTTAGCGCTGTTGGGGAACCCCGATAAATCCAAAGTATTAATGGTTGGCGACACGCCAGCGAGTGACATTTTAGGCGCAAACCGCTTTGGGATTGATAGCTGTTGGTTAAAGCATGATGGCAAAGTCTGCCCCGAGCATATCAAGCCAACCTATACCGTAGAGTCTCTTAGAGAGTTGCAAGCGATTTTAATGGGGTAATGCCCTGTACAATTGTGTGGGGGTAAGGCGACCTTTCGGGTTTTAAAAAAGCTCCCCGAATAAATCGACTCCTACCAAAGAAAGCTCGCCGAATAAATCGGCTCCTACCAAAGGTAGAGCTGAGTAGGAGCAAGTTTACCTTGCGGATTATTAAAAGCTCGCCGAGTAAATCGACTCCTACCAAAGAAAGCTCGCCGATTAAATTGGCTCCTACCAAAAGTAGACCTGAGTAGGAGCAAGTTTACCTTGCGAGCTCTTAAAGCTGCAGAAGATGCGCCGTGAAAGCCGGCGCTTATTAAATGATTAAAGTGCTGAGCGCTGCCTTAACACTTCAAATAGACATACACCGGTCGCAACCGATACATTTAAGCTAGACACGCTACCTACCATCGGGATCTTAACCAGTTCATCGCAATGCTCTCGAGTTAAGCGGCGCATGCCATCACCTTCAGCGCCCATTACAATGGCCATAGGCCCAGTCAGGTTTGCATCAAAAACGGCTGTATCGGTTTCGCCTGCCGTACCCACAACCCACACACCAGCTTCTTTAATATCACGCAATGTGCGAGCAAGGTTGGTTACTTGGATAAGCGGAACCGTTTCTGCCGCACCACACGCTACTTTTCTTGCAGTGCCGTTTAGCTTTGCAGACTTATCCTTTGGTACGATCACACCATGTACACCTGCTGCATCAGCACTGCGCAGACATGCACCTAAGTTGTGAGGATCCGTTACCCCATCAAGCACCAAGAAAAATGGTGTGGTTTCTCTTTTAATGATCTCATCAAGATCTTTTTCATTGTAGGCGCGCGCCGCTTTAACATTGGCAATAATGCCTTGATGTTGCTCGCCATTCGCTTTGTTATCAAGCGCTTTACGCTGCATAAACTGCACTGAAATACCAAACTTACGGGCATCGTTTACGACTTGATTTAAACGCTGATCTTCACGTCCCTTTAGTGCATAAATTTCTAAAAAGCGCTCCGGCGCGTTATTCAAAATGGCTTCGATTGAATGAAAGCCAAAAATTAATTCGTTACTCACGTTAAAGCTCCCACTTTATAATCTATTGCGCTTTTTTGCTACGATTTCTTTCGTTTTTACCTGGGCGTTTTGCTTTGCCCTTTGCCGCTTTGGCTTTTTTACTCGCCGATTTCTTCTTCGACTTCAGCGTGCCTGCCTTTTTCGCCTGTTTGAGCTCCCCTTTAGGGGTCGTTCTTTTGCGCTTTTTGGCTTTGTCATCGTCTTTATTATCTTTATCGCGACCAGACGTTTCACCGTCACGGCGCTTAGCTCCTGGGATTTTACCCGTTTTTAGCTGCTCACGAACACTACTTGCCGTGCTTTTCGGCGATTTTCGACGCCTTGAATAGCGATCTGATAGACCTTCTTCAGCCAAAGCTAAGTTGATGCGGCGATCGTCCAAGCTAACTGAAGCAACCACAACAGTAAGTTTATCGCCAAGTCTAAACACTGTACGACTATGCTCGCCAATCAAACATTGCTTTGCACCATCAAAGTGGAAGTACTCATGCCCTAAATTGCTAACATGGATCATCCCGTCAATCTGCAGGTCGTCTAACCTCACAAATAAGCCAAAGTTGGTGACCGATGAGATCACACCGGTAAATTCATCGCCAACATGATCTTGCATAAATTCACATTTAAGCCAATCAGCAACTTCACGAGTGGCGTCATCAGCGCGGCGCTCTGTCATTGAGCACTGCTCACCCAGTTGTTTTACTTCATCTTCATTGTAGATGTAAGCGCCATTCACTGGCTGTTGCTGTTGTTGCAAAATACCTTTGATAGCACGGTGTACCACCAGATCCGGATAACGGCGAATTGGTGAGGTAAAGTGTGCATACGCTTTTAAGGCCAAACCAAAGTGGCCAATATTTTCTGGCTGATATACCGCTTGCTTCATTGAGCGCAGTAGCATGGTTTGGATCAATTCTTTTTCAGGACGGTCACCCAGTGACTCGATCGCTTGCGTCAGTTCCTCAGGCGAAGGGTCATTGGGCAGTTGGCTTTCGATACCCAAGTCTTGCAAGAATTGTCTAAATTGGCTCAATCTTTCAGGATCTGGCTCATCATGAACACGGTACAAGCTATGGGCTTCGTGTTTTTCCAATAATTTTGCTGCTGACACGTTCGCCAAGATCATACACTCTTCAATCAGCTTGTGAGCGTCGTTACGAACCACAGGCACAATAGAGTCAATCTTCCGATGAGCATTAAACACAAAGCGCGTTTCTAAAGTTTCAAACTCAATCGCGCCACGCTCCTGCCTTGCAGCCTTCAGCGCCATATACATGTTATGGAGCTCAGTTAGATGAGGCACAAGAGGCTGATAATCGGCTCTGAGCTTTTCATCACCTTGTAAAATCGCATGGACTTTGGTGTAAGTAAGACGAGCGTGAGAGTTCATCACGGCTTCGTAAAAACGGTAGCCAGACAAACGGCCTGCTTCGGACACGGTCATTTCCGCAACCATACACAAGCGGTCTACCTTAGGATTCAATGAACATAAACCGTTCGATAGCACCTTAGGTAGCATTGGCACAACTTGTTCAGGAAAATACACTGAGTTACCACGCTCAATCGCTTCTTTGTCAAGCGCAGTGCCTTTGCCGACATAATGAGACACATCCGCAATAGCGACCCATAAACGCCAACCACCTGACTTTTTACGCTCGCAATATACGGCGTCATCAAAGTCACGTGCGTCTTCACCGTCAATGGTCACTAATGGTAAATCGCGCAGGTCGACACGGCCCTGTTTAGCAGACTCTTCAACAAACTCACCAAGATTTGCAACTTGTGCTTCAACTTCACTTGGCCACTCATGAGGAATGTCATGATTGCGAAGTGCCACCTCAATTTCCATACCCGGTGCCATATGATCGCCGAGCACCTCAAGTACTTTACCCATTGCATTCATTTGTTTGCTTGGGCTTTGAGTGATCTCTACCTGCACCATTTGATTATGACGAGCACCATTTTCTTGGCCAGGTACAATGATGATATCTTGAGTAATGCGAGGATCTTCTGGCACCACAACTGCCATGCCAAACTCAACAAAATAACGACCGACGACTGGCGCACGCTCTTTTTCAAGTACCCGCACAATGCGCGCTTCCACCTTACCACCTGAGCCTCGACTGCCAGCCTTCGCTAACACCCAATCGCCATGCAGCACACGCTCCATTTGATACTTAGTGATAAACCAATCTTTGGGTTCGCCTTCGACTTCTAAAAAGCCAAAGCCGTCACGGTGTCCAACAACGCGGCCTTTGACCAGACCATCATCACTTGGAATGGTGTAACACTTAAATTTATTGAAGTGTAGTTGACCGTCTCGCTCCATTGCGCGCAAACGGCGTTTAAGCGCAATTTGACGTTCTTCGTCTTGCACTTTTAAATCGTTACACAATTGAGAGAAAGAAGGTGGTTTGGCCGCGCTTTTAATGTGTTCTAAGATAAATTCGCGACTAGGTACTGGATTGTCGTATTTTTGCTGTTCTCTATCGAGATAGGGATCCTGTTTTGGCATTACTGTCTTGTTAAATAAGCTATGCTGTTATTTTAACCCAAAATAGCCCAATGACCTAGGCCAAGATCGATGAATCTTTTTATGCAGATAGATTAACCACTGGATTTGATACTGACTCCAATGTTGAAATTTGAGCATGAAGCTCTAATAAACGCTCAACTGAGCGTCTAGCAAGCAGCGCAAGTGCGTCCCAATCGACTTGCTCTTCAGAGTAACTCAGCTGTACTGTTGCTGCTTGAACAAACTCTGCAAAATTCACCATGCCAAGCTCCAGCGCTTCGTTTTCAATGTAGGCAAGTTTATCAACGGCTAAGTCAGTTACATTCAACTCTGTGAGCCCTTTAATTTGCGCAATTTCGTACTCAAATCGATCTGCTAAATACATCAATTTCGTCGCCAGCACACCTGAACTTTCACGGTTTGCGAGATCCATAAATCTTGATTGATCAATCAAAGTCTTACATTCCAAGCGGGACGTTGTTTTTACAGTCGCACATTCCAGTGCCGCATATAAACGGCTTGGCATGATAGGCTTAGTTAAACAGTCCTGCATGCCAGCTCGGAGACACCGCCTTTTCAATTCAGGATCGCCATCACCCGTTAGCGCTATAACCTTTACGCTTGAGGTAAAACCAATTTCGTTGAATCCTTCTTTAAACCACTCAAGGCCATTACCATCAGGTAACCGCATATCCAGCAGAACAATATCAAAATTATGTTCTAATAGCGCAACTTCAGCTTCTGCCAAGCACTTGGCAATAGAAAACTCTCTCACCATATCATTTAAATAGGTACTGATCACATCAATATTCATGGCGTTATCTTCAACAACAAGCACATTGAGCGCCAGCTTCTCTGTATTAAACTCTGTGCTCTGTAACGGTGAATCACTACACTGACAATCTAGCTCAAAGCTAAACACAGTGCCGGTACCAAGCTTGCTGTCGACGTTAAGTTCAGAATCTAGCCCTTGCAATAGCTGCTTGCATAATGCCAACCCAAACCCAGCACTTTGCGAGATGGATTGCTCATTGTTTAACGTCACAAAAGGTTCGAAGATCTTTTCCATTTGTCCTTCAGTCAGCCCTTTACCTGTATCTTTGATAGCAAAGCGAATTGTTTGCTTATCTTCATCACGACTTGTTCCTTCTAGGATCAGTGTAATGACACCTTTATCTGTGTACTTAATCGCATTAGAGAGCAGATTTCTAAGGACTAAAGACAGTGTATCTTGCTCGACGATATGAACGTCCTGCGGATACAGGCCTTTAACCTCGACCCTCAAACTCAATCCTTTAGCCAGTGCCAGTGGCTGTAAGAGGCGAACTAACTCTTGCGAAAGACTATAAAGCGAGATTGGCACGCGATTTTGCGCGGCATATTCTCCTTTCGCTTGCAGTAATACTTGATTGGCTAAGTCTGACATCGACATCGCAGCGTGGACGATAACGTCGCATAACTGAGCATGGCGATTGGGCTCTCGCGGTACTTTTTTAAGTGACTCAGCATGACCCACAATGGCATTTAGTGGCGTTCTCAGTTCATGACTCAATAATGTTAAGAATTGACCTTTTACTTGCGCTGACTGCTCTGCAGCAGCTTTTAACAGGCATAGTTCTTTTTCACGACGGCTGCTACATAACAGACATAAAGAAAAACACAACAGCAGCGGCATCGTGCTCACTGAGACTGCAAAAAACTGATTAACCCAATTTGCTGAAATAAGGCTGTCTGTCACTGAATAGCCGCCAAGCATGACCACTCTAAAAGTAAACACGGCCAGTAAGCTCAAGCACGATAGGCCAAACGCCCAATGTGCTGCACTAAATTCCTTCGATAATAACTTCTGGCCTTTATTTAGTGCCCGTAGACAGTAAATCATCGCCATCGCCCAAACTAAATAGTTAATCGCAACACGGGCTATAAAATTAAAATCCACGTACAAAAAGTAAGTAAAACCTGGAATGCCCAATCCGGCTAAGACATACCAAGGCATGTAATTGCTTTTCACGCTAAAAAACGCATCAACACCACGAGCCAGATAAAAAAGTCCAAATGCGATAGTGAGATTGGGAATAAAAATTGAGAACGTAATGGGAAGTGTATAAGCGGCCAACAGGCCACACCCAATTGCGGTAAGCGCAATGAAAATAAGCCAATCTCGAGTGCCAGGTAGGCCTTTATTAATAAACCAGTTTACGGCCATAAAAACTGTACAAACCACAGTCGTTATTGCGGTAACTTGAATAAGTAATTTAGGATCCATTATTGCACTCAAAAATTAATACATTATTATTACTTAGCGGATAGTGCAGTATATTACCGCACAACATTATTTTGAAGTATTAACTGGATATATGCTATTACACCTAGTTACAGCCATCCTTTTTGCCTAGCAATCCTTGCTGCATCTACTCTATTTGTCGCATGTAATTTTGCAATAGCATCGGATAAATAATTCCTTACCGTTCCCTCGCTCAAAAATAACTGTCCTGCTATTTCAGCTGTTTTTAACCCTTCACTGGCTAAACGTAACGCTTTGCGTTCCTTATCGGTAAGTGGATCAGCATCTTCCAAAGCATACAAAGCAAGCTCTGGGTCAATAACCTTATATCCATTCATGACCTTTTTCAGCGTTGATAGCAAGTACTCACTTGGAGCTTCTTTTAATACAAAACCATTTACCCCTAAAGTGATCGCGCGACGAATATAACCCGCCTTAGAAAAGGTCGTCATGATAACCACTTTTGTGTCTGGCATTTTTTGTTGCAAGTGCTGAGTAAGCTCAAGTCCAGTGACTTGTGGCATTTCAATATCCGTTAGCACGATATCAGGCGTTAACTTTGCTAACTTTTCCTTTGCAATTTGACCATTTTCAGCCTCGCCAACCACCTCTATCTCTTTATCTAAGCTCAGTAATGCCGCAATAGCTCCTCTTACTAATGCTTGATCTTCAACAATAAAAACTTTGATCATTCTACTTCCCCTAGCACCGCCTTAAAGTATCCACCCTGTTCGGTGTGATAAAATAATTGGCCACCACATTCTTTCAATCGAGTACGGATCCCCATTAAACCATTTCCTTCTTTTATGGACTTTATAGAGCCATTATCTTTAATTTCTACAAAGACATTATTGTCAGTTTGTCGTAGTGTGAAGCAAACCTTATCTGCATCGCTGTGACGAATAATGTTGGTGCATATCTCTTTAGCAAAAAAGCACAAACAGGCTTCGCTTACTTTATCTAAAGTGACCGCCTGCAATTCTAGCGTTACGGCAATGCCCTTATCTTTTAGCCTTGAAGCCAAAATGTGCAGCTGAGCATCAAGCGCTAGCTGATGATAGCCGGTGACGGCTTGGCGCACTTCGCTTAGTGCTTCTCTCGCTAAGTCTGCAACCTGCTGCGCTTCTGATTGCGCTTGCTCTAATGCATTTGCAGCAGCAAATTTACTCGCCAGCTCCGCTTTTAATGCTATCGAGCTGAGTGAATGGCCGAGTAAATCATGTAGGTCGCGCGCAATACGCTCTCGCTCAGCCACGGCGCCTAATCGCTTAATCTCCTCTTCACTTTGCCTCTGCAACTCTTTGTGTACTCGCTCTCGGTGTGACATCCAACCAAAAATAAAGAGTCCACACGCCACACACAGTGCAGGCATCAAGAAATAAACCGTTTGCTGGGTCGCGATAAATTTAGCCGTTAGCAATACCAACGCTATGATGACCAGCATCGCAATGATTTTATAACGAGGCAAAAAATTAAAACCGCAGAAAAAAGCAATAAAGCCAAATAACGAACTCGTCCCGGTCGTCACCCAACTACCTGCGACACAAAGCCCTGCCATCAGCACTAAATTCATCACCAACGCATTGCCCGTTTTTGTAATACTCTGCCAATAAAGCAGGACAAAGCTAAGGTACACAACAACTTGCAACGCAATATTAACTGCGCTCAATTGCGCCCAGTTAAATATCAATGGGAAAAAATAAAAGGTTGAAAAGATAAGGGGCCCGGCATTCCAAAATGAGCGCCGTTTCTCAACTAGGGTAAATTCTGTGGTAATGGACACAAGCTTCTCTGATTCACTTTTTTATTATTATTTACGTTTAAGCGCAGAATGTTGAGTGACAAGTGTCAACAATCTTGTCATCTCAAAGCGATTAAATGATAGACTGCAAAAAAACAGATCTAATATTCGATATGCGCCCACAACAGTCCGCTTTGCTCTCGCTCCATAGTGCCGTTTTATTATTTGGTGGAACAGCATTATTTTCAAAATTAATTTCACTCTCAGCACTGGATATCACCGTTTACCGTACCGCCGTTGCTTTCGTTGTGCTACTACTGTTACTCAAAATACAACGGCAGCCGATAAAATTAATACATAAAAAAGATTATCTAACGGCTTTAGTTCTTGGTGTCATCGTTGGGCTCCATTGGGTGACTTACTTTGCAGGCATGCAGATGGCGGGAATTGCAGTTGGGATCATTGCCTTTTTCACCTACCCCGTGATCACCGTTTTTTTAGAGCCGCTCTTCACTCGCAGCCGCGTGCAAATAAAAGATTTTATCAGTGCGAGCGCGGTGTTATTTGGTATCTATCTGTTAGTACCAGAAGCGAACCTTGGCAACCAAGTTACCTTGGGGATTATTACGGGCGTATTCTCGGGCGCACTCTTTGCGCTGCGAAACTTGCTCCAAAAGCGCTTCTTTTCTCACTATAGCGGCCCACACACAATGCTTTATCAAACGCTTGTTGCATGCCTTATGCTGTTAGTATTTGTGGAAGTGCCAATTCAGCAAGTTTCCACAGAAAATCTCTGGTTAATCTTGCTTGCAGGAGCAATATTTACGGCAATTCCACACGCCTTGTTTGCCTCTAGCCTACGTTATTTATCTGCCACCACTGCAGGGTTAATTTCTTGTTTACAACCATTGTATGGAACACTATTAGCTTATATTCTGTTACACGAGACGTTGACACTTACAACATTACTTGGCGGGTTGTTGGTAGTTAGTGCAGCCTGTTTTGAAACTTGGTCTATTACAAGGAAAAAAGCATGATTCAAGTCTTAGCGCACCGTGGAGCCAGTGGTAGCTATCCAGAAAACACACTTGCCGCAATAGAAGCAGCTCTGCATATTGGCGTTGATGGTATTGAATTGGATGTGCAAAGTTGCGCGGATGATTACGCCATTATTCACGACACTTGGCTAGACAGAACGACCAATGGCGTGGGCAGAGTCAATGAACAAACTCAAGCCTACCTTGCCACGCTTGATGCCGGTAAAGGGCAGTCAATTCCCACGTTGCAGCAAGTGTTTGCCACCATAGGTAAGCAGACAGATATCAATTTAGAGCTAAAACATACTTTTGGCTTAGATAAGTTTGTGGCCTATATAGAAGACCATATTCAACAGGGGATGATCACAAGAGAGCAGTTACTCATCTCTTCTTTTGACCATCACCAACTATTGTGGCTGAAGCAAAAGTTACCTTGGGTGAGAATTGGCGCGTTAACGGCTTCTATTCCAGTTCATTATGCGCAATTTGCCGAATCGCTCCATGCCTACAGCATTCATATGGACAAAAACTTTATTAATCATGAATATGTACTAGACGCAAAATCTCGCGGACTAAAGGTATTTGCTTATACGGTCGATAAACAACAAGACATAGATATGATGCTAGATTTCGGGGTGGATGGTATTTTCACTAACTTTCCATGCCAAACCAAAATGTATTTACAGGGCATTGGCGCTTACGCCACACCAACTGAGTAACTGCTTGATCGCTTTAGCATTGTTATTCCATTTAGCTCATCTATACTGAGACAAATAAAGTGGCACAATGATGAGCCCAATATGAGTTTATATATGCGCATTTATAATTTTTTAGAAGAGACATTTTTCTTTACCTTAACTCGAAAGATTGTTGGTAACTTAGGGTTTTTATTTCTCTTTCATGCAATTAGTTTATTTTGGCTGTATTCAGAGCTATCTCAGTCTGGCGCGAATATGGGAGCATTTTGGTTGATCACTATTGTGATCCTTGCCGCTTTTGCGTTTACCGTCTTTTATATGCGCTTTTTAATTGTGCGGCCAGTGCAGGCAATGAAAGACTCATTGGAGCGTGTTAACCGCCAAGACGGTAACTTAGATGCAAAACTACCACAGTTCACTTATGACGAGTTTAGAGACTTAAGCGAGCAGTATAACGCGTTTACTACCCACCTTAGTGCTCTGTTGGAAAAAACATACGAAAGCGCCGCTGCGGCAACACAAAGCAACCGCGATATCACCAGCTCAATGCGAAGTACAGCCAAATATGGACAGCAACAGCTGAGCCAAGGTGACACGATTATTGCCGCTTCCGATCAGGTCAGCCACAGTTTACAAAGTATTGTACACAATACCGATCAGGTTTATCAGGCCAATACCGAAAGCTTGCACTTTGTTCGCGGCTCATCTCAGTCGTTAACTAAGCTCGTTGCTGAAGTAAAACAGATCACCACACTACTTGGTAATTTCTCATCAACGGTTTCAGGCCTGAAAGAAAATAGCGAGAACATTCGCAACATTCTAAAAATGGTTGAAGAGTTTTCCGACCAAACCAATTTGCTGGCGCTCAATGCAGCAATTGAAGCTGCTCGAGCAGGTGAAGCGGGGCGTGGCTTTGCAGTGGTTGCCGATGAAGTTCGTGCGCTGTCGGTCAAGGTCAATGCTGCTACTCGCCAGATAAGCGATTTTATCAACCAAATGAACGTGCTGGTCAGTGAAACCAATCAAGAATCAGAACAGTTGATTTCTCACTCAAGTTCGGCAGAGAAAGCTATTAGCGATACCTCTAAAGGTTTTATTTCTATGAGTGATGACTTTGAACGCAACCAAGCACAATTAGAAGAGATTGTTAGTGCGGTGCACCAACTGGAAGAAACACAAAAACATACCCACCAAGCAGTGCAACAAATTGTCGAACTAGGTCAGCAGTCTAAATCACAAATTGATGGCGCGTTAGCTGAATGCCAAAGTGCTCAAAAGCTCACAGAAACCACTCAAAAAGAACTTACTCGCTTTGTTTCGCGGCGTTAAGCCCGCGAAACATCAAATGTGAGTACTTCGCTGATGCGAGCTTTATTTAACGCCAGCATGACTAGCCTATCTACTCCAAGTGCAACACCAGCACAGTCGGGGACGCCTGCGTCGAGTGCAGCCAGTAAACGCTCATCAGCCGGCACTGGGTGCAATCCCATCTCAGCTCTGAGCCGATTATCTTGCTCAAAACGCGCCCTTTGCTCTACCGCGTCCGTCAGTTCATTAAATCCGTTAGCCAACTCCATGTTGCGATAATAGAGCTCAAAGCGCCCAGCAACGCGATTGTCTTTCGGGTTAAGTTTTGCCAGCGCCGCTTGCGATGCAGGAAAATGATAAACAAAACAGGGCTTCTGCTGACCTATTTTAGGCTCAATTTCCATGCAAAATAGCAATTGCAGCAAAGTATCTGGATTATTCTCGATAGCTGCAATATCACCATAACCGTATTTGTTGGCGTGCGCTTTTAATTCCGCTAGCGACACGCTCAAAGGGTCAAACCCAAGATGTGTCTCAAAGGCTTGCTGGTAAGTCATCGAGTCACTAGCTGGACAATCCAATAACATCTGCATCAGCTCATCGATTTCCGCCATTAAGTCAAATTCGTCAAAGCCCGGACGATACCACTCTAACATCGTAAATTCTGGATTATGATGACGCCCTGACTCTTCGTTACGAAAAGCCTTACATAATTGAAAAATCGCACCACTGCCGGCGGCAAGTAGTCTTTTCATCGCATACTCGGGTGACGTTTGTAAAAATAACGGCAAACCTTGGCTGTGATTTGGGCCAACAAATCGAGTATGGAAAGTATCTAAGTGAGGGTCGGTCACTGAGGCTTGAGAAAGGCTCGGCGTGTCGACTTCCATCACATCACGAGCAGCAAAAAAATGTCGTATCTTCGCTAAAATCGCAGCCCTTTGCCTAAGCGTCTCTATTGTTGCACTTGGCTGCCAATTGTTCACCGTCATTGTTTACTCCAAAAAAATCCCAGCAACATGCTGGGATTTATAAAACGTCGTAAATTGCTTTTCGCTATTATTTTACGCGGCTTACGTATTCGCCACTACGCGTATCAACTTTGATCACTTCACCAATTTGAACGAACAAAGGAACACGAACAACAGCACCTGTGCTTAGCGTTGCAGGCTTACCACCAGTACCCGCAGTGTCGCCTTTCAGGCCTGGATCGGTTTCTGTGATCTCAAGCTCAACAAAGTTAGGTGGTGTTACTGCGATTGGGTTACCATTCCACAGTGTGATAGTACAAACGTCATTTTCAACTAACCATTTTACGCTATCGCCTACTGCTTTTTCATCAGCGGCGATCTGCTCAAATGTTTCGTTGTTCATGAAATGCCAGAACTCACCATCAGTGTATAAATACGCTAGATCAGTATCCATTACGTCTGCGCCTTCCACTGAGTCGCCAGACTTAAATGTTTTCTCTAGTACTTTACCTGAGATAAGCTTACGGATTTTAACGCGGTTAAACGCTTGTCCTTTACCAGGCTTGACCATTTCATTTTCTAAGATAGAGCAAGGCTCGCCGTCCATCATAATTTTTAGGCCGCCCTTGAACTCGTTGGTGCTATAATTCGCCATCGTATCCTCTAATCTACGTATATTCGAGTAATTAACCTGCTAATGATACAAATAAATGAAGTAAATTTGCAGACTAACTGGCAAAAAGAATTAGCAAATGTTGTCACTGACCCACAAGAGCTACTCAACATCTTGGGGTTGCATGACCAATTTGATGCACGAGACTTTGCAGCTAAGCGCTTGTTTCCTATGCGAGTACCTCGCCCATTTATCGCTAAAATGCGCCACGGAGATCGTCATGATCCCTTGCTATTACAAGTGTTACCTGTACATCAGGAATATTTAACTGAAGCGGGATTTAGTAAAGATCCACTAAAAGAACAAGACGCACCTGTACCTGGTTTGTTACATAAGTACCGCTCTAGGGTATTACTCATGCTCAAAACCGGTTGTGCGGTCAACTGCCGCTACTGTTTTCGACGTCACTTCCCCTATCAGGATAATCAGGTCAACAAACGCACCTTAGAGCCAGTATTTGAGTATTTGCGCGCCCACCCTGAAATCAATGAGGTGATCTTAAGTGGCGGTGATCCGCTGATGGCCAAAGATGACATGATAGCTTGGGTGCTAGAACAATTAGAGGCTATACCACAAATTAAACGTTTGCGTATTCACAGCCGCTTACCAGTAGTGATCCCAGCGAGAGTAACCGAGGAATTGTGCCAACGTTTAGCAAAGAGTCATTTAAAGGTGATTTTGGTAAACCACATTAATCATGCAAATGAAATCGATGATACTTTTAAAGCGGCAATGCAAAGGCTTAAACAAGCCAATGTGACTTTGCTAAACCAAGCTGTGCTACTTAAAGGAATTAATAACGATGTTGCGGCTCAGGCCCAACTGAGTGAAGCCCTATTCGATGCAGATATACTGCCTTATTATTTGCATTTACTCGATAAGGTAGAAGGCGCTAGTCATTTTGATGTAGAAGAGCGTGAAGCCAAGGCGATAATGGCTGAGCTTTTGGAAGTGCTGCCGGGATTCTTGGTGCCTAAATTAGTGCGAGAAATTGGTGGTCAGCCAAGTAAAACGCCGATTGACTTAAATTTACTAGACTAAAATAGCAAAAAATCGGTGCTAATGACCCTAGCACCGATTGCTTTGCACATATCTATCGGACATGCCGAAGACAACGTGCCATCAGACATAAGCTTACGCATATGTATTGATGTTGTTGCCTAGCGTTGCTGTCACTGATTTAGCTGGCGTTTGTGCTGCTGCACTGCTGCCCGCAGATTCAATTAAAGCAAGCGCGGCTTGTCCATCTGCTTTCTGTTGCTTTTTTGCCAAAACGGCGCTGTATACTTCACCGCTTTGACCAGCTCCAGACATAGCAGGTAGGTTACTTCCGGAAATATTCATAAGTGATTACCTGACTTTTTGATGGATCAGGTTAGTTATCGACGTAAAAAACTAAACCTTTAGGATAAATTTTAACTTATTTCATCATCCATAATAACGAAAAATAAAGGTTAAACACCAACTGCTACTCCTTCATTCTGTTTATTCCAGTTTATTGTAGGCGAAAATAGTTCCACCTCACGAAGAGCCATCAGCTTATCTGCGCTCAATTTACTACTCGCTTTTTTACTCGACTTTAGCTGCTCTACAACAGCCTTAACGGCAGTGCCGATTTCATTGATTTCTGCTGTTGTCATTGTTGGGTGTAACGAAATTCTTACCCAGCCTGCTGGCGTCGCACTTTTTACACCACATCCAAGCTTTTCAAATTCCTTCTTAAAAATATGATGTGCATAATAACCTGCACAAGAGATCCCACCTCGAACTTGGATAGCAAATTGGTTATCTAACTCCTCAGCAATGTCATTGTGGTCTAGGTTATTAACAAAGAAGGAAATAATACCCAGTTTTTCAACTGGTTGATCTTCGACAATATGAAGGCCTGAAATTTCTCGTAGCTGCTGTGCAAGTAAAAATCTGAGCTCTTTTTCTCTTGCAAGAATATTTTTCACTCCCATTTTTTCCTTTAGCACTACAGCCAAAGCGGCACGAACAGCTTGCAATGTGCCAGGCGTTCCACCATCTTCCCTTTGTGTAATGTCTGCAATGTAAGTGGGATTACCTTGTTTATCCACAGATTCCACTGTACCACCACCGGGTTGATCTGGCGTATTTAGCTGATATAGATTTTTATTAAATATCAACACACCTGAAGCACCGGGACCGCCTAGGAACTTATGTGGGGAGAAAAAAACCGCATCTAAACGACACTCGTCCCGCTCTGGATGCATGTTGATTTCAAGGTACGGGGCTGCGGCGGCGAAATCGGCAATACAAACACCACCATATTGATGTACTAAAGCCGCTAAGCTACTGAGTTGTGTACATACACCCGATGCATTAGAGGCCGCACTAAATGCACCAATGATCTTACGCCCCTCGTATGCAGATAATAAACGTTTAAAGGCGGCTAGGTCCGATGCTGGCTTACCTTTAGCAGCAGGAATAACAACCACTTCGACGTCGCATGCCAGCCATGAAGCGTGATTTGAGTAATGCTCCATATGTGTAACAAAAACCACAGGAGGGAGTTCGGTACCAACACGGGGACCTTTCAATGCCATTAAACGCTGCAACTTATTTACAGCCGCTGTTGACCCATTTCCAGTAAACAATAAGATGTCATTATCATCCGCATTAACATGCGCTTTGATAATATCTTGCGCCTCATGGTACGCCTTAGTCATCACCCGAGAAGTCTCATTGGACTCAGTGTGGGTGTTGGCAATATAAGGCCCGAGCTCTTGATTTATATAACGCTCAATCGGCTCATATAATCGCCCACTAGCCGTCCAATCAGCATAAATCAATGACTTGATCTGATTATTTCTAGAAACCTTGTGTTCTGTACCAATAATTCCCTCGCGGTAAGGAAAAAAGTAGTTTTCTAACGAATTCATTTCGTGGCTCCTTGCTCTTTAACAAGTGTAGGAGATGACCCGTATCAAGGATACGGGTTGCACCTTTTAAAGTAAGATTTGCTCTGGAGGAACCCCAAGTAAAGCTCTCCCCAATTGATGTTGATTACGCGGCGATGTCATGGCGTGTTGATTCATCGTGACGATGTCCCGAAGCGCTTGCTCTAATGGGTTTCCCTGATAAACCGCCGAACCACCACGACATTTAACTAACGTTTCTATAATCTCTTGGCAGCCGCTAAATACTTCAGTGGTAGCGGCTAAAAAGGCCACCTGTTGCACAGGAGAAGGCATCTCACCTTGCTTCAATAAAGACCAAATTTGCTCAACTTCATGATAAAAAAATGCTCTTAACACTCTAAGTTTAGTTGCCGCTTCGCCAACTGCACCTTGTACAAAAGACTCATCTTTTAATGCCCGCCCTTTTAAAAATTGCCCAGCCTGATGCACTTGCCTTGTTGGCTTATTTGCCTCCGACAGGAAAAAGTCTAATGCAGACTGTGCCACCCCAAGCGGTACAGCTGAGAAATTAAACATAAAGGCCATTGGGAATTGATAAAGCGCTCCATCCTGAAAACTTCTTGGTTGCTGAAAGCTAAACGTCATTTCCTCTGCCACGAATATCTCTTGCTGTAACGCGACATCATTACTACCAGTGCCCCGTAGCCCCATCACATGCCACGTATCGAGGATTTCAAGATCTGACATATTTAAAAAACATTGCAGTGTTTGCGGAATATCTCCCTCTAATAACACCATGTCTTCACCGTCATACACCTTACAACCTGCAATCAACCACTCAGCATTATTACAACCGCTGACAAAGGGCCAACGACCGCTTACCATATAACCGCCCGCAACTTTACGCGCTTTACCCGTTTGTGATAGCGCCGCCCCACTGATGACATGAGGGTTTGGATAAGTTTTTGCTGCCAGCTCTTGGGGTAACATTGCTGCAAAGTAACCACTGTCTGAACCGATCATAGTGCACCACCCTGCCGCACTATTGGCTCTAGATATTTTCTCAATCAATTTAATTTGACTGATTGGATCCAGTTCGGCGCCTCCCATTGATTTAGGCATCGCCATACTGAATACACCGGTCTCTTTGAGCAAAGTAACCGTGCTTTCTGGTAATCTTCTCAGTGCTTCAATGTCTGCACTCGCTGCAGCTATTTGATTAATAATTCCATCAATATTGTTATCTATTTGTTCAAATGTCATTGTGTTATTCATTTTATATATTCCTTAAATTACCTGTACTCGCCACACTTCACGGTTCATCGAAAGCTCCGTCATGGGCAACCTTCCGTGTAGGGTGTAATGATTGTCTACTATGATTAAGTCGCCATCCTGCCAGTCATGGGCAATCATGCAGCGATCGTCATAACACAATGCGTTGACTTCAGAGATCAGCGTATTAAATGCATTGCTTTCAAGTTGCTCTGAACTCAGTTCAAAAGTTTGCAGCTGAGAGTCGCTTCCCTCTTGATAACGCAGCAGTAACTCACTATTTTTAGGGTGTTCAAACACCAAAGGATAAACGCGCGGCACGCCACCAAAATAGGTCATCTTTGTAGAGTAGATAACTTCTGTTTCTTGCCACTCTCTCACCTTTTTTCGACCAGCAAGCTTCAATACATTGCGGCTGTCAACAATTGTTGTTTGCCCTTCGCCGGGCTGCGCAGCGGTTTTACAGTAAAGTAAAAAGGTTGATGCGTAGAAACGCTCATTATCAATAACACGCTCATGATCGAGCGGTAACATACTCAAATCCCAATGTAATGGTGTTTTTTCAATGGAGTGAACAAATCCATGAGGTTTTTCTTCAGGCTTCACCACGTGAACTGGTCCAAACTGCCATTGATAAATCTCACCAAAAGGCGCGGTTAACTCGACTAATTCCTGCTCTTCTTCAAGGCCTGCATTTGGCAGTAAAACAAAACCAAACTCTTGACTTAACATCGTAAGAAATTGAGGCGACAACTCTTGATAGGTCATATCTGAAGGTAGGTTTATTCTCAGCCCGAAACGCGGTGACTTCAGCACTTCAAATTGCATTGCTGTAAAGCGCGCTTCTGAAACTTCAATATACATCCAGTTGCTATTTTCGAAAGTCACATTAGCAACATTGAGCTCTTTAGCCGTTGCATGCGGCATCAACTCGACATTGCCATTCAAACGCATCACAGGAACAGCATGCCAAGGTGCTAACACTTGTTGATTGTTCGCCGATAAAGCGATAGTAAACTTTGGCCCTGTATTGTCGTATCGGTGAGTTGATAAACGGATATGGTTTGAGAATCGTTCATTGATGCTATGCGTCAGCGCCTTTCCTCGAAACATCATCTCGTAGGCTTTATCGCATATGCTTGCTAAGTAATCGTCTCTATCATTTTGTGAGAGATGTACAAGACAAACATCGTTATATAGGTAGCTACATAAGTCATCATGTTCGATGCGAAGCTGCGCATCTTTTTTAACCTTATCTGTATAATTTTGTAGTGCTCTGGGATTCGTCGTTAAATTCTTAAGTAGCTGCTTTCTTAGATAAGCAGAGTCATACTCTGAGTTTGCTTTTTCTAATTGACATAAATCGGTTAAATCTGCCCATTGTATGTCATGAGTTATGGTTAACGTTCTTAGTGCCGCATTGTATTCCTGCATAATAGCGTCATCGACACCAACAAGATCTGAGAAAGTTGCGCCATCACTAATAATGGTTAATTTCGCGCCAACTGGATAAATATCTTGGATATCATCACACAAAGACTGCATTCGCTCTAAGGCCAATACCTCACCATAATCTGGTAAGTTAGAAAATGATTTCGCATCTATATTTGGTGATTTACAAGGAAACCCTGGTAGCACAAGTTGCACGGCTTGCTCTTGACTCGTAAATGCCGCGATGGCTTTTGCGAGTTCAGCTCGACCCTGCTTTGCAAAACCGTCGCCAGTTTGTACTAAGTACTTTTCGATAACATCAGCTACCCGCGTATTAATATCATCGTTTAATCCAGCTTCTAGTTTTTCATCTAAAACCTTCCAAGCAGGGAAGTCATCCAATGACCAAATCTGATTGATTAAGGCATTTTTCTCTGCTCGGCTCCAACCTAAGTGACGGATCGCAAAATGCCCAAATAACAGCGAAGCTCGGTAGTTGGCAGCGCAATGTAATAGCACATTGTTATCTTGGTTATCCAACAGCAGCGCTTCTACTTTCGCAAAGTCGGCAAGAGTTGGGTTCGCAAAATCAATTGGGTAATAAATATATGTCGCAGCGAGCTTTTCAACTAGCTCAGCTTCATTCTCGATAGAATAACGTTCGTCATATGGTGCAATGTTGATAACGCAATTCACACCATTTGCTATCAACACTTCAAACTCATGTGCTGATGGCTGACCTGCTAATGCAACCTTATCGTTTATTTTTATGTAATTGTAAATTTCCATGATGTTCTCTTAAACACGTCCTAAAATTGATTTTTGTAATTCTGTAGCCGAACTCACAATTTCATCGGCTTTAAGCTTAAGCTGCTCTGCCACACCGTATCCCCAAGTAACAAACCTGAAATCAATATTCGAGGCCTGTGCCGTGCGCTGATCGATTTCAGAGTCACCAATAAACACTACCTCATTAGGTTGAACGCTAAGCTTTTCAATAAGCCTTAAGGTCTGAGTAGGATTAGGCTTTTTGAGCGCTTCATCTGCGACACCTTGAATTGCATCGAATGCGAAATGCTTAAAACAGTACTCCAATACATCCAGCGCCTGACGGTGATATTTATTGGTTACAACTGCGGTTTTCACTCCCTGTGCATGCAAGCTTTCAAGTAACTGCACTATGCCGGGATAAACAGTGAGCTGAGTGAATAGGTTGTCGTCATATACTTTGTTGTATGCAGCTACAGTCTCATGTAACGATCCAGTAGAGGCTCCACACAGTGCTTGCAGCATGTTTGCACTTCCCTTACCAATAAATGGTAAAACAGCATCTTGCTCCACCGCGTCAAGGCCCTCTTTTCCACGCAAAATATTGACGCTCGTGGTGATGCTGCTGAGCGTGTCAATCAAGGTGCCATCCAGATCGAAAATTGCGAGCTTATACATGCGCTGCAGCTCCATTTTCCCAAGACATTACATAATGGCTTGGCGCTCCTTGACTAAACATCAATCGGTGACTGCTTTCGCTCACCATATTTCTGTGCGCAAGGTGAATTTGATCCTTTTTCAGTACTGCGACTGAGTGCCATGGTGTGCGCCAGCAATCTGCTGAATTAGCGAGTTTGATACCGATTTTTTGCGAAATTCTAAATTGTGGATGAATGGATAATCTCAAGGCTTCTGGATATCTCACTTCCAGCAACTTACTCCAAGCATTACTTCGAAGTATTACCCTTAAGGCCGTAGACTTAGCCGCTTTTTGTACCTGAGTTTTACTCACCCCAGCAAACTCGACTAACCCAAGAAAATCCTCAAATAAGAACTTAGTTATTCCTTGATACATGGAGCGTGTTTCTTTTTCGCTTTGCGAGCGATTTGTTAAACTAACCAATGACTCACCATAGCGGATCATTAACTCTTCTCGCATCGCGTCTAAACATTTTATTTCGGGGAAGGCATCTTTAATGTCGTAAAAATCGAATTGGGTAGGATAATTGCTGGTGTAATATTCTTTGATAGCCTCGGTATAGCTATGTACGTCTGTATCGGGGATCCGTACAAGATCAGAGAACACGTACCCATCTGAACAAATTAATACCTTTACACCCGGCGAATAGATTTTTTCAATTCTGTCGCAAAGTACATGAAGCATATCGATAGAATGCTTTTCGGCTAAATCCGGATATTTACTTAATGTTTTATTGCGATTTGGTGATTTTCCCGGATAGGCCGGCAATACCATTGTTATCGGCTCACCCTTCGCGACCATCCGCTCTATTTTATCCAAGTGAGGATACAATTCATCTTCACTTAAATACTCATGGATCTCGTCCGCTTGCGAAACTTCGGACTCTACCAACTTTCGCTCACGAAATACGAGTTGCAGTATCTGACGGGATAACTCCGCTACATTCTGGTTTGACATAAATCTCAGTCCTTATAAACTTATTCATCCAATGCTTGGCTCTTTAGCGAAAATATCGCTAAGCCAAAACATGGTTATTATTTTTCGTACTTCTTTGATTTAATTTTGAAAACCACGCTGGATCTGCGAGTAGCGCTCGACCTACTGCAATCAAGTCGAACTCATTTTCTTCTAACCCCCGGATCAAGCTTTCATAAACATGTTGACTGGCGCTTGACGGCCCACCGAGCAAGAAGTCATTACCTAGTCCAACTCCCCCAACGGCTATGCATGGTTTTTGTGTAATCGCTTTTGTCCAGCCTGCCAGTGTCCTTTCACTGCCTTCAAATCCAGGCTCCCAAAACCTTCTCGTACTCGTATGAAAAATATCCACACCGGCCTCGGAAACTGTTTGCAAGAAAGGAGCTAATTCTTCTGGTGATTGGAAAACACGCGCTGAAAAATTCTGGATCTTCCATTGAGACCAACGGAAACCGATTGTGAAATCGGGACCAACCGCATCACGGATAGCAGTCACAACCTCGACAGCAAAGCGATAACGGTTTTTTGCCCCACCACCGTATTGATCGCTTCGTAAGTTAGTCGCTTGCCATAAGAATTGATCGATCAGGTATCCATGGGCGGCATGTACTTCAATACCATCAAACCCACAAAGCTGCGCATTCTTAGCTGCATTTGCATACGCAGCAATGACCTCGTCAATTTCCTTGACGGTTAGTTTTTTGCCATTTGGTATATTTGGCGCTGAAAGTCCGCTGGGGCTAACTGCAGGTGACCCAACTTCAGGTGACATTGCAGCCTCTCTTACACCGCCGACATGCCAAAGCTGCGCAAAGATCTTACTGTCAAAGCGGTGCACTTCATTAACCACTTTGCGCCAACCAGACAGTGCGGATTCCGAATACATAAGCGGGACATTGAAATGCCCATTAGCAGATGCATGTGGAATAACGCTTCCCTCTGTAATGATGAGACCAACGCCATGCTTTGCTCTTTGTCCGTAGTGTTCAACTTGCACATTACCAGGAATATGCTTTACAGAGCTTTCCTGAGTCATAGGTGCCATCACAACTCGATTGTTGAGCTGTAGATTCGATATTGAGACTGGCGCATTTATTGAACTAACCAGTTTATTTAAATACTCCATTTTGGTTCCATCATTAAATAAATAATAGAATTATTGTATGTTTTCGTAGAACCTTTTTTATGGCAATTACCGACCAAAATCAGCCAATTATTGACACAGGATATAAACACAATAAACAACTTTGTTACAAATTGTTTATTTTGTTAATTACAAACAAAAAAGCCCCTAAAAAGGGGCAAAAAATCAAAAGGGAAATTTTAATAGTGAAAATAACTAATATTGTAGTATGTTCATTTAAACAATTAACATTTAAAAATAATACTCAATACTTAACTGAATAAAGTCATCTTTTTTCGTGCTAAAAAACGGATCGTTTTCTCTGGTTTCGTCCCCGACCCATATCTCAGTTCTTAATCTCAAAGCGGGAGTAATTCGTGTACTACCTTCTACTCTAAACATCGACCAGTGATGCGCGTCAATATCATGAATAGCACCGATCAATAACTCAGATCCAGCAACGTCATTTATTGCAACTCGAACCCCAAAAAAGACGTCATTCTGGAAACTGGAAGTGCTGTTTTCATCTAATTCATCAAAGCTATATTCAACCAAATAACCTAAATCTGCTTGACCTAAAGCACCTGCATGTGTGTATTCAAAACCGCTAGTGTGTGCGATAGCCCAATCATGTAGGCCTTTTCGATAAATGGTCTCATTCTTAACCAGCCATCCACCGAATACCCCCTGAACTTCCAATCCATACTGGGTAAGTTGGCTGTAATAAGGTGTATAGTGGCCATTTTCAAGTAGCATACTCGGTGTACGATTAGTACCAATAAAATATGAAGCGGCAAGCTCCCAACTATCAAAAGAATTTGTCGCTCTCAATGCGAAATCTGTGTGGCTATTTTCTTGGCTATCTTCAAACTTAGACTGCGAACTAATAACAACATCAGGATGTAAACGCTGTACTTTGCTAGCAAAATTTCGCTCTCTAAAGTATGGCATTACAAACATTTGCAGCGAACCGCTGCCATGAAGCCAATTGAGTTGTAGCATAGGCTGACCGAGCTTATCTTCGCCATCAATACTACTTAAAACATCTGTCTGGTTCACAATATCAACTAAATGCTGGGACTCTGTAACGCCCCAAAATACCTCACTCACTCCTATCTTTGCATCAAAGTTACCATTAATGTAACTCAGATTAAGCTCTCTAAAATCTAACTGATGTCTTGCAGCTCCGAGACTGTCGTACCTCGCATAAGGTTTGGCGAGCGCGCTCCAATTAGTATCGATTGGCAGGTATATTTCAGGCTCGATAAAAATCAAAGATTGACTCTCATGGTGCTCTGGTTGCGCATCCGTATATTGTCGCTGGCTGAAATTCGCAGTTCCTCTAATGTCCACATCTGCAATACAAGCAAAGGTGGTTAACACACCGACTAACAACATCATTATTAACTTCATCTCTACTCCTTTGCTGATTGGCTGAGTGAACACTCACTCAGCCAATCGTTTTTTACCTAATACGTGACAAGTTTGCTTGTGCAAAATTCGTCAATCGAACTCCTTGGCTAATGTTATAATTCTCAAAAGAAATCGTAGTTTGCGTACCCTTTTGATGGTTCATCATCAGCAAATCGTCAACGCGCCAAAACCTCTCGTTGTAAAGCTGATAGCCTTTAAAATGCTGAGTTTTTAAAGCACTCCCTTTACGATCAAAATATTCTATTTGAAGCGGTATCGTGCGCTTTTTATCCAGCCAAACAAGCTGTTTTGAATACCCTGAGTTTTCATATACCGGAGTACGCTCAACAACATTGACCGCTTGGCCTTCAAATTCATCCTCTCGGATAAACTTGTAGGTATACTTTTCAACTTCTTGTGAACTCATATCTTCGTATGCAAAATCACTTCCCATAAAAGGGCCTGACTTGTTACTAGACGAAATACGCTTTACTCGCTTAAGCGCAGGTAGGTAAAGCCACTGATCATCATCTCCAACCTTATGACTAAATGACAGCATCACCGTGCCTTTCACATCGTATGGGGTATCAAATACCACTAAACTCTTGTCTCCATCTCCCTCAACTTCAAGCATCTCATTTCTAACCTTACGGACATTTTGATTACCCGCTCTGTCTTGCAGTGTCATGGTGATATCAACGGTTTGATCTACCCAACCAGAATCCACTTGATCTGCCAACTGGGCAAGTTGTAGACCTTTATCTTCATCGCTCGCTGCAAATGTGAGTGTCGAGCTAGCTAGTAAGCTAGTTACCACAAAAACCTTTTTTAAATTCAGCATATTATTTCTCCTTATGATGCTAGTTGCGCGTTGATTAACCTTTCATCTGCCGCTCGTTGCTCGGCACGGTCAACAAACAAAATGATCGCTGGAAGTAAAATGTTGATGACTAATAGAGCTGCTACAACAGTTAACGCAGACATCAAACCTAAAGAGCTATTTAACGAGAAAGAAGACATAGTTAGTACGGTATAACCTGCAATTAACGTAACCGAGGTAAATAGCAAGGCATTACCCACATTTTGATATGCGTATTTAATAGCATCGGCAGGAGCAAGATTAAATTGCTCTTTACCACGCAAGTATTTGATCATGAAGTGAACACAATTATCGACAATGACACCCAGAGTTGCAGACACCACAATAGAAACTTCCATTCCGGCCTGCCCTCTTAACAGCGTCCAAGCACCAAACGCGAAGATCGCTGGTAATACATTAGGTAATACACTAATAAGGCCATATTTGATGTTACGCATTGCAATAAATACGACAATACAAATCATAATGAGGGATAATAATGTGCCTGTGACCATTCCTTGAATATTCACATCAGACTGGTGAGCAAAGATCACCGTAGCCCCTGAACCGATTGCATGCATGTAAGCTGGCGCATTATTTTTTAACCATGCTTCGCCTTTAGCTGCTGCCTCTCTTAGCTCATTAGTTGAAACATCTTTCATCGTAATGACGACCTTTGAGCTAGATTTATCCATATTGATCTGATTGGTTAGATCTAGACCGTATGGTAGTGACATTTCGTATAGCAATAAGTATTGCGCAGCGAGCTCTTTATTTTCAGGTATACGATAAAAGCTTGGATCATCGCCATGAAGGTTTTTATTTAATCGCTTCATGGTGTCTGTCAAGACGCTCACATTATAAACGTTATCAAAACTACGATAGTATTTCGCAAAATCATCTAGCGTATTTAAATACTCAGCATCACTAATCCCCTGAGAGCCTAGAGACTGAACGTTAAACTCAATACTGTATAATCCTGTTACATTTTTCTGAACAAAGTCTGCGTCATTTCTAAACTGAGTTTTGTCAGAGAAATATTCAACCCATCTATCATCTAATTTAAGGTTTGGAATTGGGATCATAAAAGCAATAGTTAATGCAGAGAAAATAATAATGACGGTCTTATATTTATTTTCAATAAAGTGAGAAAGTTTTGCCCAAATCTTATCTGAAAACTTCGTATCTTGCTCTTTTGGCTTAATCCAATTTGGTAAAATATACAGTAGGCAAGGCAATAGTGTGATCGATAAAACAAACGCAATAAATACACCAATCGCTGTAATATTGCCTAAATCATGGTAAGGAGGTGCATCAGCAAAGTTCAAGGCAACAAAGCCAATAATCGTTGTTAAACTAGTCAGTAAAATTGGTAAGAAATTAACCGACATTGACTCTTTAATTGCTTCTGCATCACTCACACCACGGCGTTTGGCAATAACAAAACTCATTATGACATGAACAGAATCAGCAACTGCTAATGTCAGAATAATCGTCGGGGCAATTGAAGATGGAGCAGTAAGCGGGATGCCAAGCCAACCAACAATACCCATCGTTGTAATAGTCGATAAGTGCACTATTGCAACTGTCATTAATACCTGCAATACAGAGCGGAATAACACCAGTAATATTGCCAACATCACCATATACATAACAGGCATGATGTTCACGATATCTTGCATACCTATCTCAGCAAAAGCGTGGTTTAGCATATGTACGCCAGATAATCGAACTTCTACAGGGTACTGAGCTTCAAGCGCTTTAGCTAGCTCTCTCACTGCAGATACGGCCTCGGAAGTCTCCATAGGCGACTTACCTGGAAGCGTTAGCACCACATTGACACCTGTATGTTCCCCATTTTGAGAAACAATACGGTTTTCCAACATAGGTTCAGCAAGCGCAACCTGACGGATATAATCAATATTAGAGCCGATTAATTCACTCTCAGATTTAAATAAGTGCGCGACAGTAAGATCATCATCATTTGCTACTGTATTTTGATAATTGCTCAATGAGTCAACTCTCGTCGCATAAGGCACTTTCCAAGCTTCTTCCGTTGCATGTAACACAGCAGATAGCACAGCTTTATCGAATACAGTTCCCCCAGACTTAGGGCTAATAGAAATATAGATGCTATCGGAAAGTGCATAGTCACTTTCTAATTCATCCATCGCAGCAATCACAGGTGATGGCGAACCAAAGTAGTATCTGTAATCACTACTAAAGCCAACCCTGCTTTGTCCAAGACTTGTGGCTATACAAATGGCGACGACTATCAGCGTAACCACATATCGAAAACGTATCAGCAACTCAGTAAAGCGTTTCATTTTGCTTGGCTGAGATGCAATTTGAGTTTCAATGCTCAAAATAGAACTCCCCTGTCGGATTAAAATCACACTAAATTAACATTACACCCCAAATTGTATGCAAAACGTAAACGTGGTATCATTGCATAATTGGACCAAATACGGACAGTTTCTGACAATGATAAGGATTGGGCTTTTTTTATACCCACATTGCATGCCTGCAGGATTATTTTACTTTTTAGACTTATTAGAGACCGTTAATAACCGGCTATCTCAACCCGCATTTGAGGTATCTTGGGTGGGCTTAGAGAAAACAGAGGTCACATGCGCGCACAACATCAAGCTCAACGTCGATAACGTTATTAATGACTATCAATACGAGGCGATATTGTTACCTGGCTTTTGGGGAAGTACTGATCTTCATTGCTTGCCTATTACCTATGGACGATTAATTAACGAGCTAAAGAAGTTACCAAACGAAACGCAGGTTTGGTCATATTGCACCGGCGTCGCATTACATGCGGAATCAGGGCGCTTAAATCAAACGAAAGCCACGATTACATGGTGGTTAACGGATCAAGCGGCTTCACGCTTTTCTAAAGTAAAATGGAATAATCATTTAGCTTGTATTTATCACCCTGATGGTGACGCTACAACCTCTGGCGCTAATGGCTATTTACAAATATTCCATAATCTTATGCGACATAAATTCGAAGAAAGTGTTGCGCGAGATGTATTCAAATTTTTAGTTCTACCTCGACCACATTTAGACTATTTGCCTTTTAGGCACTTGGATCTGGTTTACCTTGACGATCCGTTATTGAAAAAAGTATTTCATTGGGTTGATAAGACACTCGCATGCGACCTATCGGTATCAAACCTTGCAGACCATTTGAATTTAACTGAGCGAACGCTGGCAAGAAGAGTCAAGACGCTGCTCAACATGACCGTCCTAAAACTAATAGAGCAAATCAAGATTAATCGTGCCTGCGAGCTCTTGGTTTTGACATCACAAACAATCAACGTCGTGAGCGATAACTTAGGTTATAACGATGACAGCCAATTTAGACGGACATTTAAACGAATAACAGGACTTACTCCAAAAGAATATAGAAGCCAATTCAAAGATCACGATGAGTTGTCTGAGAAACAACGAGATATGCTTTATTAAGTGTGGTACGCAGCCTAGCCTCAAGGTTAATGTCAAGTAGTCTTACTACTGGCTCAATTTGAGGGAGTAAATCTGACGCTAGCTGCGTTAAAAATTTCTCATTTAGAACTAAATAAATAGCAAATTTTTTGCCTTTCTACTAAAGATATTTCCACGATACAAGATATATAATTTAATTAATAAAAATTGTATTACTTAGTTT
>NZ_PNDS01000114.1 GCF_005886535.1 Pseudoalteromonas sp. S2755 | reverse complement strand
ATTAATTCAATTGGTATTAAACCCATCAAAAAACACATGCTCTTTTTCGCTTTTGCTATAGTTAATATAACGCGGGCTAACATCTCGACTATATGACTCTATCCAAGCGCATGTCTTTGTTCTTAGCACCATACAGCACACTGAAATGGTTTTGTGTGTTGCTGCTATTGTTATTACCGAGCTTTCCTTGTGCCGCCAGTTTTCCCGAATTTAGCGATACGGCGCAGGTTATGCGACGCTATGACTATAATTCTGGCCTCAGTCAGGTCACTATCACAGCCATTACGCAAGATCAACTCGGGTACATTTGGGTTGGCACACAGTCTGGCCTAAATCGTTTTGATGGTCATGATTTTGTTCAATTTGAAGTAAAGCAAAACTCCAAACATCATCTCTCCGGTGGCTTTATTACCTCACTATGCCACAGTGGTAAATATATCTGGGTTGGAACAAGCACTGGGCTTAGCATTTACGATACTGAGGCGGGAACCTTTCGCTCTATTTTAGCGGCGCACAATGAGGCGGTTAGCTCTGATAGAGTGAAAAAAGTGGCCTGTTATGGTGAATCAGTCACTGTATCAACAGAAGAAGGTGATGCTTATCGAGTTAACTACCAAACCTTAACGCCTGAAAAGCTCTATTTAACCGGTAAATTTGTTCGTGAAGTGCAAGAGACAAGGGATGCGTTTGTTTATCTCAATGCGGATGGCTTAGTCAGCCAGCCAAAAGACAAAGTTGGAGCCAATGTTCTGTTGCAAGGTGAGTTTAAAACACTGTCGCTTTCCCACGGACGGATATTCGTGGTTGATTCTGATGACAAAATCATTAGTTTCGACACTCAATTCAACAAAGTGCAATGGCAAAAGTCGGTCAGCGCGAAAGTAAATCTCAGTATTCATCAAATTAAAGTAAGGGCGCATGAGATACTGGTTGCCTCCAATACGGGTGTGTTTATCTTAGATCTGCAAGGTAGTATCAAACGGCATTGGTATCGCCGTGCAGAACAATATGATGGTCTACAAGACAATAATGTGCTTAGCGTTCAAAGAGATAGAAACGGCGATTTATGGATTGGTACGGAATCACAGGGGCTGCACTTTTTTAGTCAACTGAGCGAGTCGTTTGGCCATGTTGGTGAACAAAACTTTCCGCACGCCCCTTTGGGGCATCCTGATGTGAGAAATTTCGCATTAGACAGTAGCGAGCGTTTTTGGATAGGCACGTCATCTGGTTTATATATTTATCAAAAATCGAGCTTTATTGAAGCGCATCGTATTTTCCCTAGTTTATCTGCAATCAAAGGGAGCTTTATCACCCAGGTAAAGATTTATGATGATACCTTGTGGGTAACAACAAGAGGAGACGGCGTTGTTAGATACGTTTTAACCCAAGGGGAATACAGCCATTTGATGCCAGACTCTGCTAATGGTCCAGAACTCAGCTTTAATGACGTCATTGAGTACCAATCTCAGATTTTAGTGAGTTCAAGAACGCTAGGCCTAATGAGGTTCGACGAAGAATTGAAAACCTTAGTGCAGTTTTTTGAAAATCGTTCGGATGTGCCTTCACATGTGTCGTCGTTTAAAGTAGTAGGGCAGGACTTATGGTTTGGCTCTATAGGTGAGGGATTGTTCAAATTTAGTAAAGGTCAGCTTCATAACATCACCACGCAGGATGGCTTAAAGTCCAATTTGGTTTTTATGATAGATGAAGATCCGTGGCAACGGATCTGGGTTGCGAGTGAAGCGGGTATTAGTTTAGTTGATAAACAAATGAAAGTTGTTCGTACTATTGGTGAACAAGAAGGACTAGGAAACCAAGCTGTTTGGGGACTGGTTTACGATGACTATGAATACATGTGGCTTGGCACCAGTGGGGGGCTTTCGCGCATTAATGTAATGGATTTTACCATTGATAACTTCCTACCCATTGACGGTGTGCAAGCGCATGAGTTTAATTATAATGCTGCTTGGAAGGCCCCTGATGGTAGAATCTTTATGGGCGGAGCTAAAGGCTTTAATCAGTTTTTTCCTCAGAATGTATCAATTTCAAACACCGCACGGCCTATTTTGGTCTCTACAATCGAGTTATTGGGTGAGCCATTAAAGCCAAGTCTCGATGGGATCCTCACGGTCGCACCAGAACTGGCGGGGTCATTGCGCCTGCGCTATGACCAAAATATTATATCGCTACAATACTCTAGTTTAGATTTTGGCTCTGAAAAGTTGAGTTTTTATTACCGTATTAAGGGGTTAAGTGATAAATGGTTAAAACTTGCAAATGGAACAAGGCAAATAAACTTACTCCAGCTTGAGCCCGGTACCTATCGAGTAGAAACCTATACGGTTAACCGTTTTAATATGCAGTCTCCAGTTCATGAGTTTAGCATTCATATCGATGCCCCAATTTGGTGGAATACGTACTCAAAGGCCCTTTATTCGTTCATCATTGTACTTATTATCGCTGCATTTGTTAGAGCGAGACAACAACGCTACCAGCAAGTACTGCGGGATAATCAGAAAATGTCCGCGCTACAAGAGCGGTTGGAGTTGTCATTGTGGGCAAGTGGTGATGAACTTTGGGATTGGCATGTTGAGTCGGGTAAAATTTATCGCTACAGCGTGAATCCAAGGATCGATTTTAGTGATCTGCAAGATAAACTCATCCTCGATGAACTTGACCAGTTTGTGCATCCTAAGGATTGTGTGTTACTTGAGGAGCGTCTGCAATCTTGTGTCGACGGCTGTGAAGACGTGTATGAGTTGTCTATTCGAGTCAAAGATCAACAGGGAGAGTGGATCTGGGTATTAGATAGAGGAAAGGTAGTTGCACGAGATGATAATGGTAGAGCAACGCGGATAGCGGGGGCACTGAAAGATATTGCTGATTTGAAAGCACATCAACAAGCTTTGCAATCGTTAAACGAGCAACTTGAGATAAAAGTCGCGATGCGCACCGATGAGCTGTATAAAAAGAACCAGAAGCTTGAACAAGCAATGTTTGAGTTAAAACAAGCACAAGAAGACTTAATTGAAAGTGAAAAAATGGCCTCATTGGGTGTTGTGGTTGCAGGGGTTGCACATGAAATCAATACACCGTTAGGTATTGCTATCACTGCACTTTCGCATAATGAAGATTGTTTATCTGAGCTGTTAGAAAAGCTTGAAAATAAAACCCTTAAGCAAAAAGATTTGGTCAACTCTATCGATGCACAGCAAGAAGGCTATCTGCTGATCAGTCGCAATCTGCAAAGAGCAGAAAGTCTTATTAGTAACTTTAAGCAAGTTGCAGTAGATCAATCCAGTGAGACAGAGCGTGACATTAACCTGCTTGAATATATCAATGATGTATTCGATTCACTCAAACCATTGGCTAAAAATAAAGAAGTATATTTGTCCATAGATGGGGATGCTGATGTAAATCTCTCCACTTATCCAGGCGCGGTTTATCAAATAATGGCAAACCTATTTAACAATTCCGTTATCCATGGTTTTGAGGGGAGTGCCTCTGGCACGGTCAGCGTGTTAGTCGAAGCAACTGATAGCCACTGGACCATTGTATACTGCGACAACGGTGTCGGCATGGACGAAGCAATGCAAAAGACCTTGTTTGAGCCATTTGTAACCACAAAACGTAATCAAGGCGGATGCGGATTAGGCATGCATATTGTTTATAACTTGGTAACGCAACTTTTAAAAGGCGAGATCCGCTGTAAAACGGCGAAATTACAAGGTGTCGAAATTACAATAAAAGTACCTTTCAAGAAAATAACGGCTGAAAATTAACTTAGGTGAATTACAGCAAGCTAACTGCCTGTGACAATGCTTCTTTTAGGAGTTTGTCATGTTCTTACTATCTCAAGTTTTGGTTACCGTTGCTGTTTTACTCGATCTCGCCTCATTTCAATTTATGAAACGCCAGCAGGTGTTATTGGCACTGAGCGTGTCGACTGCACTTACTGCAATTCACTTCTATCTACTTGATGCTATGGCTGGTGCTTTGCTTATGGCGGTTGCGAGCCTCAGATATCTGGTGTTTATCAAATCGCAGTCAAAGCGCTTGCTTATCGGGTTTCTACTACTCAATACAGTGCCACCTTTAGTACACTTAAATGTAAATTATGAACTTTATGCTGTTTTTGGTAGTGTTTTATTGACATTTGGTGCATTTATTCGCAAGCAGGTGGTATTTCGGTGTGTGATGATGTTAGGTACGGTGTGTTGGTTGATACATAATTGCTATGTCGGCTCACCCATGGCGATTGTGCTAGAAAGTACTTTTTTGGTGAGTAATTTGATTGGGCTAGGGAGAATTTATATCAAGCGTAAAACAAGTAAGTTGAAGGTTGAGTAAACCGCTCTGGCTAGCAGCCGGATTGAAATGGATCCAATTTAACTGCTGTAGACACCAATTAGATTAAATTTAAAATATATCAAATAACTCAATGAATTAGGTTGGTCTTATCCTGTTTTCTAAGCTGTTTTTAATGAGTTCAAGCGGTATCGAAAACGAGTTGAAATAAAAAATTAATAAATAATTTCTATCTAAATCATAGTGTTATTATCTTTTGGAGTGATTTTTGTATAATTAATATTGTATACAATATATCTATTGTGTATTGTTTGTTCGTTACCAAAAAAACACTCAAATCAATGGGAACAAAAGGACAACAATATGCGTAATAACAAAAAAACAGCGCAAACACTGTGTAAATCACTCACAGCATCAGCACTTGCTCTAGCATTGGGGACTACTACTGCATTTGCTGCAGATGGCAATAGTACTGTGAAAGGGAGCATCGTTAATGGTCAAGGTCTTGAGTTATCGCAGGCTCAACTGACCTTTACACATAAAACTAAGGGGCTGAAGTTTGCTGTACAAACTAACGGCAAGGGCGAATACATTTTACGTAATCTGCCTGTTGGTCGTTACAGCGTGTCAATTAATAAAGCAGGATTTGAAACCGTTATTGAAGAGGATGTTGAGCTTAATATTGGACAGGCGCTGATCTTAGACGCTCAACTATTACAACAAGGACAGGATATAGAACGGATAGCGGTAACTGGTACGGCTATCCGACGTGTTGATATGGCCTCGTCAACGTCTGGCGTAACCTTTACAGACGCAGAGCTTAAAGTTATTCCAGTAAACACCGGCTTTGAAAGTATCGCGTTACTCGCACCGGGTACCGCTGAACCTGGTGGTAGTTCATTTCGTGGTGCATCAAGCTTTGGCGGTTCTTCGTCAGCAGAAAATGGTTATTACTTTAATGGCCTAAATGTCACGAGTATCCAAACTGGTTTAGGCTCAATTCGCTTGCCTTGGGAAGCCATTTCGCAAACCCAAATCAAAACGGGGGGAATTAGCCCTGAATTTGGTGGTGCACTAGGGGGGATCGTTAATGCAATCTCTAAATCTGGTGATAACGAATTTAACTTAGGAGCGGAAGTGAGGGTCGATCCTTCATCAAGTCATAGTTATCACGACTCTAATTATTTAGATAATGGCACCATCAATATAAATACCGAGCAAGATTATGACTCGTTCAAAGAACTGCAAATCTGGGCGAGTGGCGCACTCATTGAAGACAGCTTATTTTACTATGGTCTGTATGCACCTCGACGAGAGGTTAATCGCTGGGCTGGGCAAACGACCTTCAATGACAGAAGCCGAGATGAAGACCGCTGGTTTGCAAAATTAGATTGGTTTATCAATGAAGACCACTCAATCGGTTTTTCAGCCATGAATAACAAAAGAGAATGGACGAGACAAACCTATGCCTATGATTGGGAAAGCGATACGATTGGTGATAAACAGGGTGTCGCGGCTCCCGGTGAAGATGGCGGTAAGGTTTACAGCATCAACTATAATGGTTACTTTTCAGACTTCTTCTCGGTGTCTGCGGTCGTGGGTCGAGTCACAGAAAATGTAGAAAATATTGTCGCATCGACTGTACCGGGAGTTTGGGATGAAAGGGAAAGTTTTGTCACATTATCGAGCCACACGGCAAGCGGTGTTTCTGAGCAAGAATTTACCCGTGACCAAGCAAGAATAGATTTTAATATCGATTTGGATTACCACTCCATTTTGTTTGGTGTCGATTATACCAAAGTGACAGTAGATTATTTTGAAGGTCAAAATGGTCTTGGAGACGCGGAAGGCTGGTGGACTATTAAAACCGCTGGTGAAGGGAGTATTTCCGGTGCTGCACTTGGTCAAGATTATATTGAACGCCGAGTGAGGACTAGGACGGTTGATTCTGAGGTTAACTCGCTTGCTTTCTACGTCAATGATTCTTGGCAAGTCACCGACCAACTCGTGTTAAATCTGGGCCTGCGTTATAGTCAGTTTGAAAATACCGTCACCGATGGCAGAGCATTTGTTGATATGGATAACCAAATTGCACCTAGATTTCAGGCTATTTACGACTTAAATGGTGATGGCGAATCCAAAGTTTTCTTTACTTACGGGCGATACTTTCAACCTGTGTCTGCCAACATGAACATCACTCAAGGTTCGGCTTCTGTAGAGTGGTTTGAGTATTTCGACCTAGATCAAGTAGACAGTGATGGCTATCCTGTTTTATTAAATGATGGCTCGCCAAGTCGAGGGGAAATGCTTCGAGATAGACGCTGGCGCCAACGCGGAATTACAGAGCCCGGTCTGATTGCTTCCTCCACCCTTAAGCCGATGTATTCTGATGAATTGACCTTAGGGTATCAGACCACCGTTTTTGACGATATGGCATTTGGGGTTAGGGCGATTTATCGAGATCTCGGACGCAGTGTTGAAGATACGGATGTCGGCCCCGTGCTTGCGAAAAAATTGGCTGAACTCGGTATCCAAGACAATGTCGGTCAGGGTTCTTACTATGTGCTAAACAACCCAGGTGAAGCGATCACCATGAGTTATGATTTCGATGGCGATGGCCAAGTCGATGAAGTGACACTCACTGCAGAAGAGCTTGCCCTGCAACAAGCAGTGCGTAAGTATCTGGCACTTGAATTTACCTTAGAAGGAAACATTACCGACAAGTTACGGATTAATTCTTCTTATACTTGGTCACACAGCTATGGTAATACAGAAGGCTTAGTGAAAACCGATAACGATCAGGCAGATCCAGGTTGGACAACTTCCTATGATTACGCGGATCTGATGGATCACGGCTATGGTAATTTGCCGAACGACCATCGCCATTCAATAAAAGTATCAGGTTCTTACGATATCACAGATGAGTTAACTCTGGGGTTGGTTGCAAGAACGTCATCAGGTCGCCCGACTAACTATTTCTCTAAACACCCTGTCGGTGTAGATAGCTGTGCGCCTGGTAACCCTTGGGATGCTTGCGTGAGTAAATATTACGGCCATGTTTCGCATTATGACGAAAATGGTAACCCAGCCCCTCGCGGTAGTGTAGGTAACCTTCCTTGGGCAACCACGGTAGACTTATCACTCAGTTACTCTACCGACATCATGGGGCATGACTTGTTACTCAAGGGCACAGTTTATAATCTACTAAACAGTGATAAAGCGCTTGGGATCAATGAACAGCGATCTTTAGATGGTGCAAATGGCTTAATCGTTAACCCTGACTACGGCATTACAACGTTACGACAAACTGAGCGTTACGCGTCGTTGGTTGCTAGGTTTACGTTTTAATTTCCCTGGTGATAGCCAAGACTGGGTGCTATGCACCTAGTTCTTGGTTTAAGCCAAGCTAAGTGTTTGGCTTATTTCACATAACGGAGAGTATGATGGCGTTAACAATAGATTTTGAGCAGATACTGAGCTACGCGAAAGTAATAGAGTCGGTTGACATGCATACCGCTGGAGAGCCTTTGCGGGTGATTGTCGATGGTTTCCCTGAACCTCAAGGCAACACTATTTTAGATAAACGGCAGTACTGCGTAGAAAATCTTGATCACTATCGCACCGCGCTGATGTATGAGCCTAGGGGTCATGCTGATATGTATGGTGCGCTTATCGTTGAAAAGCAGTTACCAGAAAGCGATTTTGGCGTGTTATTTCTTCATAACGAAGGGTACTCAACAATGTGTGGTCATGCGATTATTGCTTTAACCACGCTATTTTTACAGCACAATCCCGCAAAGAAACAGTTGTTGATAGATACGCCTGCAGGGCTAATTACCGCATGGCTAAGAGATGGCCAAGCTGAATTTGCCAATGTACCAGCAGAGGTAGTGACACTTGATAAGCAAGTCAAGACATCTGAATTTGGTTTAATCTCAGTGGATATCGCATTTGGTGGTGCGTTTTATGCCTATATTGACGCTGATACAATCAATTTAGCTCTTACGTCAGAAAATGCAGCTTACATTCAGCAGTTAGGTTTAACGCTTAAACAAGAAATTGCAACACAGATTAGCTTAGTGTGTGACGATGTGCGCCTTGCGTTTTTATATGGTGTGATTTTTTATTCCAATTCTCAAAAATCGGACTCTGCTCACAGTAAGCATGTGTGCATTTTTGCCGATGGCGAATTAGATCGCAGTCCAACAGGGACTGGGGTCAGTGGTAGAGCTGCAATTCTTGCCGCCAGAGATGAGCTCGCCGCAAACCAACGTATCTTTATTGAAGGTATATTAGGCTTAGGCTTAGATGTTTGTTATCAACTTAGTGATAACAGTAAATCGCTAATCCCAATAGTTTCGGGCACGGCCTATATTACAGGCAGACACCAATTTATTTTAGACGACCACGATCCATTAGTAAGAGGATTTTTACTACGATGAATGTAGATTACGCAGCCAGACAGCAACGCTTAGTCAATAAATTACAACAACACCAAAGTGACGCTATCATTATTTATGGCTACGAGAATATTGTATATTTAACCGGCTTTACCGGTCATGCAGCAACATTGTTGATGTCTTCAAATGGGCGACACCGACTCATTACTGATTATCGTTACTTTGAGCGTGCTAGCAATGAAGCGGTGGGAGTCGAAGTCATTTTAAGAAATCGTGATAAAGAAACGTTACCTGATTGTATTTTTAGATTATTGGATGGGCCGCGACAGCTTGCATTTGAAGCGCATCATATCAGTCACGCAGATTATGTCTCATTAAACATCAGCGCAAAAAATGCCACGCTTATTGCCGCGCCGCTTTGGGTGGAATCACTAAGACAAGTTAAAGATGGTTATGAAATTAACTGTATTAAACGCGCCGCCGAGATAGCTGACTCGGCGCTTGCCCATACACTGCCTTTGTTAAAAGTAGGGATCACTGAGCGAGAAGCGGCAATTGAGCTTGAGTATCAGATGCAAAAGCTAGGCTCCGAAGGTCTCTCTTTTGACACAATCCTATTATTTGGTGCTCGTTCTTCCTTACCGCACGGAAACCCAGGACAGGCAAAACTTAACCTAGGCGATTTGGTACTTATCGACTTTGGTGCGGTGATAAGCGGCTATCGCTCTGATATGACGCGAAGTTACGTGTTAGGGGAGCCGACGAAGCAACAACAATCCATTTATGACACGGTCCAACATGCGCAGCGAGCTGCGTTGGCGCTAATAAAAGCAGGCGTTAACTGCATAGATTTAAATAACGCATCACACGATGTGTTGAGTCATAGTGACTTTTCACAATACGCAGGTGAGGGACTTGGTCACGGTGTGGGGCTATTTCTACACGAGCAGCCGTTTATTAAACCTGGGGTCGATCACCAATTAGAAGCTGGTAATATCATTACCATAGAGCCGGGTATTTACATTCCAAATTATGGTGGTGTGCGCTTGGAAGAAGATGTACTGGTGACTGAAAATGGTTTTGAATGCTTAACCCACGCGCCACAAGTATTTCAGCTTACGAACTAAGGAATGATGATGCAAATTATTACTCGCCAAGAAGTCGCGGATAGCCTCAACTACCCAAGCTTAATTCAGGCGCTTAAACAGGGTTTTGCGCAACCAGCAGGTACACCAACACGGCAAGTTTTTGAGCTAGATGATAGTCACAGCAATCATGACGCTTTTGCTGTTTTACCTGCTTGGAATGCCGATGTGATTGGCGTAAAGGCGTTTACCTATTTCCCTGATAACAACCAGCACGATAAAGCCAGCCTTTACTCAAAAATCATGCTGTTCTCCAGACAGTTCGGCGAGCCGCTCGCGCTTGTGGACGGCACCGAAGTAACGTTGTGGAGAACCTCTGCTGTGTCAGCATTAGCCTCGGAGTATTTAGCACCTAAGCATGCCAAACATCTGGTTTTCTTTGGTTCAGGCAATTTAGCCAGTTACATGATTAATTCGCATTTAAGTGTTAGAAATTATAGTAAAATTTCAATAATTGCACGCAATGCTGAAAAAGGACGCCTGTTGCTGGATCTATTGTCCTCGCAGCATCCGGGAATGGAATTTTCATTGTATCAGGAGGCAACAGAGTCTGTTATCGCTTCGGCAGATGTGATCAGTTGTGCAACAGGCAGTCATACGCCTTTGTTCAATGGAGAGTGGCTAAGCGATAGTACGCATATAGATTGCATTGGCAATCACCATAAAGATTGTCGAGAAATTGATACCACAACGGTAACTAAGAGCCGCGTTTTTGTAGATAGTCGCGCCAATGTATTGAACGAGGCGGGCGAATTGTTGTTACCGATCAGTGAAGGTAAATTTAGCCCTGATAAGGTGGTTGCAGAGCTTAGCGAAATGACTAAAAATAACCTAGGTCGAAGTAACGAGAACGAAATTACTTTGTTTAAGTCTGTAGGAACAGCATTAAGTGATTTAATTGGAGCGAAATTAGTGTATGACTTGGTTCAAAAATAAAGAGCACGGTAAAGTGTATGAAGTAACCGCAGTAGTCAAAGCTGCTGATAAGCGCTTGGTGAATCCGCTTATTTGTCACGAATGTCACATGTTAGTCAGTTATCAAGGAGTTGGTGGCGAAACGAAAAGTGAAAAGCTGCTATATGATGAGGTGTTTTACAAAGCGTTTCAAAACCACGATAACTGTTACGTCATGGTGGATGACAATGGTATTCGCCATTATCATCCGAGTGAGTAAAGTGACTTATTCAATTAAGTGAACACAATTAGGTGAACACAATTAGGTGAACACAATTAGGTGAACACAATTAGGTGAATAAGCGCTAATTTTTGACCTGACAGAGTACAAAGAT
>NZ_PNDS01000113.1 GCF_005886535.1 Pseudoalteromonas sp. S2755 | reverse complement strand
GTGTTAATAGCTGGCTATTGCAAGCAGAGTTAAGCTAATAGTAAGGAAGGGATAACAGCTGCTAGAGAACAAGTTGTTATCCCGAATTCTGGATATTTAAAAAGCCAGTAAACTGAGTTCGTTTAACTACTATACTAACTCAGTAGTTTATTAAGTGCCTGAAGTGGGTGCTTTGGTTTTATTCCCTTAAAGCGTTTAACCTGACAGCGACAAGAGAAACCTGTCACTAATACTTCATCTTGAGCCGTGCTATCAATATGATGCTGCCAAGAGGATTCATAGAGCGCTCTTGAATTTTCTTGGTTTTGCGCTTCGTGGCCATAAGTTCCTGCCATGCCACAACATCCGGTATTGACCGCTTCTAAATTAGAGTTCAATTTATTAAAAATGCCTTGCCAAACACCTTTTGATTCAGGCATTGCTGTTGTTTCTGTACAGTGGCTTATTAACGTAAATTTTGACGGACTGATTGTCGCAGCCGTCGGGATTTCAACAGTTGAAAGCCATTCATGCGCCAATTGTACTTTAAAGTTACCCCTACTCTTTTTCAGGATATCATTATATTCATCGCGATAGCACATCACCAAAGAAGCATCGAGCCCAACTAAAGGCCTGTTATATTCGCTGATTTTATTTAGAAACTTCGCGGCAGTCTTCGCGGTCGATTTAAATTCCCTTAAAAAGCCTTTAACGTGCTGTGGTTTACCGTTTGGTTTGAATGGTAATACGAGGGGATAAAACCCAAGTTTTGATATAACTTGCACAAAGTCCGATACTAGTTCTGCTTCATAGAAACTAGTAAAGGGGTCTTGAACAACAAATACCACGCTCTGCTGTTCTTCATCGCTTAACTTTTCGAAACGGCCCTCTGAATAGAAATATTTGTTCGGCACTAACTTGTTAAGCTGCATCTTACTTAGTGCCGGCGAGTCAACATAGCCAATTAGCCGTTCAACGAAAAAGTTTGATATGCGATTACTTTGTAGAGCGTTAACTAAATTTGGAAACTTAGCCATAGTAGGTAGTGCACGTTCAATGTTCGCAACTAGGTAGTCTTTAAGTGGTCGATTATAACGGCTGTAGTAGAAGTTTAAAAACTTAGCGCGAAACGTAGGAACATCAACTTTTATTGGGCATGCCGTTGTACACGCTTTACAGGCTAAACATTCATCCATCGATGCTTTAACTTCATGGGAAAAGTCATATTCGCTTTTCTTTCGGGTATTTAGAAAGCGCTCCCACCAAGTAGTGTCATTTTCATGGTTGATTAATTGTTTTTCTGTAGCAATCAAATCAACCCCTTTATTGTTTTGGAGCCTTAACCACTCTTTGAATAAGCCAGCACGTCCTTTTGGAGAGTTTCTGCGATCTTTGGTGACCTTGTACGATGGGCACATTGGTGAGTTATTATCATAATTAAAGCAAAGTCCATTGCCATTACAATTGATCGGTGCTTCGTAGTTTACTTTTACTTCAGTTGGGATTGTTCGGTCAAACCAAGCTCTTTTCTGGGCATCGACTGACACTAATTGGTCACTTGAATCCAGTGGTGTACAAATTTTTCCAGGATTTAAGCGATTGTTTTTATCAAACAAGCTTTTAATTTTACGAAGTTCATTAAATAGTTGCTCACCGAAAAACTCAGGTCCGTATTCACTTCGGTAACCTTTTCCATGCTCACCCCACATTAGTCCTCGGTATTTTGCAGTTAACGCCACTACCTTATCCGAGATCACACGTAGTAGCTTTTCCTGTTCGGGGTCGCACATATCAAGCGCTGGGCGGACGTGTAAAACACCGGCGTCAACATGACCAAACATACCATAATCTAATTGGTAACTATCAAGTAACTCTCTAAATTCAATGATAAAATCAGCAAGGTTTTCAGGAGGAACGGCTGTATCTTCAGCAAAAGCAAGTGGCTTTTTATTACCCTTGGCGTTACCCAATAAACCAACTGATTTTTTACGCATTGCATAGATCTTAAGGATATCCGCCTTATCATTGGTAAGTTGATAGCCAATAACACCTGCTTCTTTGTTCGCAATAAGCTGATCCAATCGTTGACATAAGCTATCGACTTTAGACGAAATTTCATCTTCTGATTCACCATTAAACTCAACCATGTTAAGACCTTGCATCTCAACACCAGGTACATCTTGAATTAAGTCCGATACTGAGTGCCAAATGATGTCTTCTTTGGCAAGACCTAAGACTTTACTGTCAACGGTTTCGACCGAAGTTGCATTAGCTGAAACCAAGAAAGGGCTGTTTCTGAGTGCAGATTCAAATGAATTATATTTAATATTGATCAAAGTTTTAAATGGCTGAATTGGCGTTAAATTGAGTTTTGCTTCGGTGACAACACCAAGCGAACCTTCAGAGCCCGTAATAATTCGAGATAAGTCAAAAGTGGTTAGTGAATCGTCGAATACATTTTCGAGGTCATAACCCGTTAAAAAGCGGTTTAGTCTCGGAAATTTTTCAAGTATAAGTGCTCGATTGTTTCGACAGATCTCGATGACATTAGCATAAATGTGAGAAGTCTTTGAATTTTGCTCAGCTAGTAACTCCGCTTTGTCGATTGCTAACTTTGAGGTATTTAGTTCTGTACCGTCCACCAAAAAGGTTTTTAACCCAAGTACATGATCGCTAGTTTTGCCATAAACGAGAGAGCCTTGACCCGACGCATCAGTATTTACCATACCACCTATCGTTGCTCGGTTACTGGTGGAGAGATCTGGCGAAAAGAAATAGCCGTAAGGTCTTAGAAAGTCATTAAGCTGATCTTTGATTACACCCGCTTGAACCCGAACCCAACCTTCTTGTTCATTGATCTCAAGAATTTCTCTCATGTGTCTCGAAAGATCTATCACGATACCGGGTGTAAGTGATTGACCATTCGTACCAGTTCCTCCGCCTCTCGGACCAAAGGTAAGAGATAAAAACGGGTCTTGTTGGGCGATTTCCAGCGCAAGCTGTACGTCTCGATTTGTTCTAGGAAACAATACAGCTTGAGGAATTTCCTGGTAGATACTATTGTCGGTTGACGTAACAAGGCGAGTTGCGTAACTGGTATCAATGTCTCCACTAAAACCTGCATCAGTTAGTTTGCTTTTATAGAGGTTGATAAGTTCGTTTGCAGAATCCTGCTGACTAATATTTGCGATCATGACGGTATATTTTACTTGCTTTAAATTAATTGTATCACGAAGGATTAATGATCAACTTGAGAATTTTATGGTTTGTTACAATTGGAAATAGTTTATTTCACCACACATCTTATACTCTTATTGTATAGGAGGAAATAACATGAAAATTATTTACGACCTTGCTGGTATTGTGTTTTGTATTCTAGCATTGATCTTCTTTGTTGTGCCCGGTCCATCGGTCATCTTTTTGCTGGCGGCCTTGGTGTGTTTCTCGATGAATCACAGAGGAGCAAAGAAGCACTTAAAAAGTGTGCAGCGTTTGTTTAAGCTTGGCTGCGAAAAGTTAGATAGGACATTTCAGAAATGAAGTGGCCCCGGTGTGTCACATCGGGGCCATTGAATTATTTAGTAAACTTTTCAGCTAGATAAAGCCAAGTTTCAAGTACTGTATCTGGGTTAAGTGAAACAGAATCAATGCCCTCTTCAACTAACCAAGCGGCAAAATCTTCATGATCCGATGGACCTTGACCACAAATACCTACGTATTTGCCTTTCGCTTTAGCAGTTTGAATTGCCATTGAAAGCAGTTTTTTGATAGCCGGGTTTCGCTCATCAAACAGATGCGCAATAAGACCAGAATCGCGGTCCAGACCAAGTGTTAATTGGGTAAGATCATTTGAACCTATCGAGAAGCCGTCGAAATACTCTAAAAACTCTTCAGCGAGCAGGCAGTTTGATGGTAGTTCACACATCATAATGACTTTTAGACCATTCTCACCACGTTTTAGACCATGAGCTTCAAGAATTTCAATAACTTGAGCTGCTTCTTCTAGAGTACGAACGAATGGGATCATGATTTCAACGTTAGTTAAATCCATCTCATTACGAACACGTTTGATAGCTTCACACTCTAATGCAAAACACTCTCTAAAGTCTTCCGAAATGTAACGAGATGCGCCGCGGAAACCAATCATTGGGTTTTCTTCTTCAGGCTCATACTGCTGACCGCCAACCAAGTTTGCATACTCGTTTGACTTAAAGTCAGACATACGAACGATTACACGCTCTGGAGCAAATGCCGCACCTAGCGTAGAAATACCTTCAACTAGCTTGCTGATATAGAACTCTACTGGTGATTCATATCCTGCGATTAACTCTTTAATTTCAGCCTGTAGCTCTGCATCTTGCTTATCAAAATGAAGTAGTGCTTTAGGGTGAATACCAATCATACGGTTGATGATAAATTCAAGACGCGCAAGACCGATACCTGCATGTGGTAACTTCGCAAAATCAAACGCGCGATCTGGGTTACCTACGTTCATCATTATCTTCATTGGAATAGCTGGCATTGAATCGATGCGAGAAGAAATAACGTCGAATTCAAGTTCACCTTTATAGATATAACCTGTATCGCCTTCAGCACATGAAACTGTTACCGTGTCGCCGCTAATGATCAAATCGGTCGCATTACCACACCCAACTACAGCTGGGATCCCCAGCTCACGCGCAATGATTGCAGCGTGACAAGTACGTCCACCACGATTCGTTACGATAGCAGAGGCACGCTTCATGATAGGCTCCCAATCAGGATCCGTCATATCAGTAACGAGTACGTCGCCTTGCTTTACTGAGTCCATTTGGTCAATCGAAGTCAGGACTTTAACTACGCCAGAACCAATCTTATGACCGATTGCACGACCTTCAACAATAACTTCAGACTTTGACTTTAGCTGGAAGCGCTCCATTACGTTCGCATCTTCGTTTGAACGAACGGTTTCTGGACGGGCTTGAACGATATAAAGCTTACCGTCATTACCATCCTTCGCCCATTCGATATCCATTGGACGACCGTAGTGCTTTTCGATAATAACAGCTTGTTTTGCTAATTCTTCTACTTCTGCGTCTGTAATCGAGAATTGGTTAGATAGTGCCGAGTCTACATCAACAATCTCAACTTGCTTTCCGTGAGACTCATCACTTGAGTAGATCATTTGGATTGCTTTTGAGCCAATATTTCTCTTAAGAACAGCAGGTTTTGCTTTTGCAAGCGTTTGCTTATGAACATAAAATTCATCTGGGTTTACTGCGCCCTGAACTACCATCTCGCCCAAACCATAGCTAGAAGTAACGAAGACAACGTCTTCGAAGCCTGATTCGGTATCGATTGAGAACATAACACCAGAAGACGCTTTGTCTGAACGCACCATACGCTGAATACCAGCAGAAAGGGCCACACCTCTATGATCATAGCCTTGGTGTACACGATAAGAAATAGCGCGGTCATTAAATAGCGAAGCAAATACATGCTTAATGGCGACCATTACGGCATCTATGCCACGAACGTTTAGGAAAGTTTCTTGTTGGCCAGCGAAGGAGGCGTCTGGCATATCTTCTGCTGTCGCTGATGAACGAACAGCAAAGGAGACATCTTGGCTTGCGTCACCGTGTAACTGGCTATATGCCTCACGGATTGCTTTATCTAATTCTGGTTGGAATGGTGTATCGATAACCCATTGTCTAATTTGGGTGCCGACTTTGGCTAATTCGTTGACATCGTCAACATCGAGAGTATCTAGGATTGAGTGGATTTTTTCATTGAGGCCTGACTGCTCAAGAAATTCATTAAACGCATCGGCTGTTGTTGCGAATCCACCAGGTACTTGTACACCAGCGTTAGCAAGGTTAGATATCATTTCACCTAGAGAAGCGTTTTTACCACCAACTCGAGGTACATCTTGCATACCCAACTCTTGATACCAGAGAACGTAGTCTTGCACGGAACTGTCTCCAAAACAAATTGTATTAAATGTGAGAGATTAATTGACCTTTCCACTTGGTCAAGGGCATTCTACAACGGTAAGGCAGTCTTCGTAAACCGCGATGGCTTATTTTCAACAATTTCTGAATGAATAATAGCAAAATGAGAACAGCATTTTATATTTCCGATGGTACCGCTATCACCTCTGAAGTGTTTGGTCACGCAACGCTTTCAATGTTCCCTGTAGAATTTAATCACCAAACGATACCATTTGTAGAAACAGTAAAAAAAGCAAATGAAATCAAAAAATTAATAGACTCGGTTGCTGAGGCTTCAGGTGAAAAACCATTGGTGTTTTTTACATTCGTTAATCCAGAATTGTCCGATATTATTTTATCGTCGCAAGGGGTTTGTTACGACTTTTTATCTTATGCGAGCGAAATAGTAAAAAGAGAGCTAAAAGTTCAGCCGGTGCCAAAAATGCACCGCACGCATAGCATTCACGAATCTTCTTATGATTTTAGAATAGATGCAGTTAACTACGCGCTTGCAAATGATGATGGAGCAAATATCAAGGATTATGACGAGGCAGACATCATATTGGTTGGTGTCAGCCGCAGCGGTAAAACGCCGACAAGCTTATATTTGGCATTACAATATGGGATAAAAGCTGCAAATTACCCAATGACAGAAGATGATTTAGAAAGTGGAAGACTGCCTAAATGTTTGGATAAATATAAAGGTAAGCTATTTGGTTTAACCATAGATCCTGAAAGACTAGCTGCAATTAGACAAGAGAGAATGGCAAACTCAAAGTATGCGTCAATCAGACAATGCCGAATTGAAGTCAAAGAAGTCGAGATGCTATTTAAAAAGAATAGAACGCCTTACTTGAATAGTACACGTTATTCCGTTGAGGAAATATCAGCAAAAATCATTTCTGAAACTGGGCTAAAACGCCATAAGTACTAAAAAGGCCGCATTGCGGCCTTTTGTTTGTTATTTATACTGTTTTTCGAGCGTCTTTTAGTAGATCAGCAACTAAAAAGCCTAGCTCTAAAACTTGGTCTGCGTTTAGGCGCGGATCACACTGGGTGCGGTAACGCTGAGATAAGTCTTCGTCCGATAGACCGTAGGCACCACCAACACACTCAGTGACGTGTTGTCCAGTCATTTCTAAGTGGACACCGCCAGGGTAGCTACCCTCAGCTTTATGCACTGCGAAGAATTGACTGATTTCTCTCAGGATATTGTTAAAGCTACGTGTCTTATATCCTGTGCTCGCTTTTTCAGTATTTCCGTGCATCGGATCCGAAGTCCAAATAACTTTGCGACCTTCTTCTTGTATCCTACGAACTAATTTAGGCAGTTTTTCCGGTAGCACATCTGCACCCATACGTGTGATAAGTGTTAGACGACCAGGAATGTTATCTGGATTAAGCGCATCGACAAGTTTAATTAACTCATCTTCTTGCATTCCCGGGCCTACTTTTACGCCAATTGGGTTTTTAATACCACGGAAAAATTCGATATGTGCGTGATCTAATTGGCGCGTACGTTCACCAATCCAAACAAAGTGAGCAGAACAATCGTACCAGTCCCCCGATAAGTGGTCTCGTCTAGTTAACGCTTCTTCATAACCTAACAATAGTGCTTCGTGTGAGGTATAAAGTGGAGTTTCTTTCAGGCTTGGTGCTACGGTTGAGTCGATACCGCACACTTCCATAAACTCAAGTGCTTCTTGAATACGTTCAGCGAGTTGTTGAAACTTATCTTTTAGTGGATTTGCAGCCACGAAACTCATATTCCAGCGATTTACTTGATGCAGATCTGCAAGACCACCCTGCGCAAATGCGCGAAGTAGGTTAAGTGTTGCTGCTGACTGATGATATGCTTTCATCAATCTATCAGGGTCTGGGATACGTGCTTCTTCAGTAAACTCAAAGCTATTAACGATGTCACCACGATATGAAGGTAAAGAAACACCGTCAATAGTCTCAAAATCTGAAGAGCGGGGCTTAGCATACTGCCCTGCCATTCGAGCAATTTTAACTACCGGGCATTTACCGCCATATGTTAATACGACAGCCATTTGTAAAAGAGTCTTGAAGGTATCACGAATATTAGCTGCACTAAAATCTGAAAACGATTCTGCGCAATCACCACCTTGCAATATAAAAGCTTTACCTTCGCAAACATCTGCTAGGCTTTTATACAAGCTTCGCGTCTCTTCTGCAAAAACGAGCGGTGGTGCTGAATTTAGTTCTTTTTCAACTGATTTTAATTTCTCTGAATTTGGGTATTCAGGTTGCTGCAAGATAGGTTTATCTCTCCAGCTATTTGGGCTCCAATTAGCCATTGTATTTTCCTCATTCCAATATGTGTTACCACCATTGAACAGTACCCCAAGCCCCTTTATTCATCAAGAAAAAACTTTCGTTTGTTTTAAATAAGAACACATCATACATTAAGTTCTATTTAAATCCGCACCATTTGTTAAAACTTTTTTAGTGATTAATCACGAAATACCCCTCTTAATAAGTTGATTTTTAATACATCTCTTCAACTAGAACGAAGGCAAGTCTTAATTTCACGAATATCGGAATTTTAAGATCTAGTTCTTTAGGTCGTTACAATAGGCTTCATTGTCGATTTAAGATCCTAGAAGCGATGTTACTTGTAAACCTGCTTTATGGCGCTATCTGATGGTAGCCAGTTCAAGGCTTTGTTCACAAAATGGAGTTCTACCCTACCTCTTCAGCAAATCTTATATACCAAGATAACGGACAGATTTTTCCCATATGTACATTATGTTAAATTATCAGCTATTTAAAGTTTCTGCTATAAAACAACAGCTCTGTTGCAAAGTTACAAGTCATTGGGTAGCAACTCGTAGTATTGGAAGGAAGCAAGAGAAATGACTAATATTGTGATAGCTATTAGTACAAATCACATATCATATATAGTTTTTGGAAGTGTTAACTCATACAGATACTTCCAACAGGGCTCTTCCCCAATGATGGCTCAATATTGAAAAGGTTGGAGAGGTTTTTCTTCAGTACTCAAGGTGGTTCAAAGAAAATAAATTTTCTTGATTAAGCTATCTTATTGAAGCAATGAAATCTCGTCGACCAATCCAATAACACTGTGCTTATCTCCATTACCTATATCAAAATAAATAAAGTAAAAAATTCTAGGAGGTATTGCTTACTATAGTGCTACTGAGTTTGCTCTTGACCCATATCCTTTTCTTGATGTTTAACGCAACGATTTTTCCTTCATCTAGTCTTATAGTATCAAGAGGGCTCTTTGCCTAAGGTGATTATTAATATTGTTACTCGCTAAATAACTTAAACACTATTTTCATTTCCAAAATCCCCATCAACTTCGAGACTGTTAATTTCAGAAATATTTTTCCATGAACAGTTAGCACATCTAGCTTGACTCGTTCTCAACCAAGCTGTTCAGACGCTTGAAAAGATCTCTGTCTACTTTGCTCTTTGACGATCAGACCATGAATTCAGGTGTAAAAACTATATGATATTTCAATAATCAAAGCACAGGAGATATGTCTTCTATCTACTTCTGTTTTTCCGTTATTTTAGCTTCGCTGCAAATCGAGTAAGACACTGACATTAGTATTTATTCCGGCGAAGCATGAATAACAGCAAGCAATCACTGAAGTAGCTGGTGTAGTTATTATAAAGTAGTACTAGCATTGCAACTTCGAACTGTACATATGCATGTACCAAAAGAAACTTGTGCTATAACCGTCTTCGTGTTTTAGTCAGGTACGACTACAAAAGTGCGGATGTTACTCGAAGATTCATAGCCAAGAAAAAGAAGTGGTACGATTCTTCTCTTTGAAAGTGCAAAATAAAACTCAGTGTTCTACTCTATAATTTAGCCAATCCCTTTAAAGGATCCTAAATGATAGTTGCTAAGTAAGTACACACTTACTAACCATCTATCACCTTCCCTTTTCGGCCTAACTAGAATTTATTAAACCTTCATGCCTACGGAAAAGTGCTCGGTCGAAACAAAATAAGTGAACACTTACTATTGTTTTTCAACACTAAAACCTTGAACCAGAAGAAGACTCTGTCAGTATCAAAATTTGACTTTAATTTATAAAAAAGAGTATCATCACGAGGAACTTTAAGGAACACATCATACATTATTGAAAATTTATATAGAATCAATACCAAATCTAAAAATTAATCAAAAAGCTGATTAAGTAGTGTTGTCATTTTGAGTGGTTTCTAGCCACTACTTTTAAGTGACTATTGTCCGTTAAGAACTCCCTCCAAAATTTATCAATATCCAATTTTATAGGAGAAGTCCAAAAAAATTTGATATAATTTAGCCTATCTATAAGGAACACATCATACAAAGACAAGTAAAATAATCTCAACTCCGTAAAACTAATTAGCAGTTTCATCAAAATGACATAGAATCATTTTCCTATTTTAAAATTCACTAGCTGATATTTTATTTCTCAAAAAACCTAAACGCTCCGCATAAAAGATTAATTAAGTGAAGATAAATATGAGCTATCAAAATATTTTTGATATAATTTGTATACATCAGTGGGAACACATCATACTGTAAAAAATAATAATCATATGCTTCATCACTAAAATCTTCAAAAATAATTGATCAGATACCTAACTTCTCAAACTGGCATTCTAATAAGGTATCCAACTTAATTTAGCACATATAGCTCTAGTGCGAATGATATTGTTAGTTTGTTCCATTAAATACTCATAACAAAATCGCTTAGCGAGATTTCATTATTTTTGATATAATATTAAAGAGATAGCAGAACACATCATACAATGAATAAATTTAATATACGTTCAACCTTCGATATTCTTAATGAACATATTAATCAACTATGCCATGAACTAACAGAAGCTGATATCAAAAAAGCAACATTTTATGAGCTGCCTGATATAAAAAAACAAGATGAAGAAACTGCTCCAACAAATATAGCTGTTACAAAAATAGAAGGTGAAAAAGCACTCTCTAAATGTTTAGATGCTTATCGCGATCTCTATTTAAACGACCGCGAAAGCGGAAAGTTGCTGCAAAGGTTCCCAGGTCTTTTGTTAGTCAATGACCCTAAAGAAATTATCAAGTCTAGGGTTAATGCTGTCAATCTTGCCAAAGAAAATTTTAAAAATACCATTCTGGAAATTTCTAACAACGATGCTAGATTTGAAGCTGTTCATAGTGCTGTTCCTAACTTAATGACTTTGGCTGCCTATCGAAAAATACATAGCGAATCCACAGTTCCCTATTCCGTTCGATTTACCTGGATGAAAAAACATGCAACCAGAGTTTTGAGTAAAGAACTCGCTATGGAGATGTTAAATCGCTCTTCACTTTATTCAAATCCGAGGATGATAGATCAGGAAAAGTGGCAACAGCTGGTAGAACAAGAAAAATATAGAGTTTCTAGTCTATCAGAAAATGCAAAGCTCAGAATTAGAAGGCCAACCAGAGTAACCCCTGAGGTGAATGTAAGATATACAGCGCAAAATCGCTATCATGTAAGCGCCGCACTTCCATTTATACTCTTTAACCCACATCCAGACACTAAGCTTGGAGAGTTAGGTCATTTTACACAAAAAGATGATCATCCAAGAAAGCGAGAGTACAACTTTCTAGTCGATAGAATTTATTTAGAAAGGTTTGAATAATAATAAGGTAATTCCACACAGAATTTAATGATGTGACACAATTTAACATAACCCATGATAGAGGAGCATAGTCCATGCAAGTACTAACTGTACTTGTCCTAATTGTAGTATGATGTGTTCTATAGCACTTTAAAACTTATAGGCTAAGATGAAATCGTTATCTTCACAAATTAAGGACGTAATTTCCTCAGGTTAAATTTTGACTTATCATTAAGTTTTAAGCTCTGAAATAGCTTATCGTCCATGGACTGTCATCTAGTTATCACTAGTAAATCAACTGTTGTTGGATCTATTTGATTGTTCGGAATAGGAAATTTAAATTAACGATATGCTTGTTCCCTTTCCCAATAATTAGAGAATTAATTCGATCCGTTTACATAGTTTCTAGATTTATAAATCTCAGTATCTTTTCATCGCAGAAAATTTTTAAGAAGGCTTTTCGCTCTTTGAAGCTCATCTTCGTTCTGATGAATTGGGTAGTAATAAATTTTGGTCAGAAAGTATCTTTAGTAGCAAAAGAAATTAGCTTTGATACCAAAGTTCTTTATTTTGGCTAGAAATACTATCCTAGCCAAAACAGAAAATCTTATTTCTTAACGATTTCTTCTAATGTATCTTCATCAATTACTTCAACATTTTCGACGATACGTTTACCACCTTGAATTTCGATACGTTTATGGTGTTTATTGAGAGCCAATATTTCGTCACAGAACTGAGCAGAAGGGTGCATTTCGTACACATAATCAACTATTTTCCCGGACTTTTCATCTTTAACATTTGAAATATTGTATTCGGATATCGCCCCTTTCTCGATCAAATCTTTCATTGTTGTGGTCATATCACGACGAAGTGCCTTCAATTTATTCTCTGTAATTTCATCATCAGCATAAATTGAGCCGTATTTTTCCATTATTGAAATTAGCCGAAAATGATAAGTTTTACCTGGGGCTGCGTAGCGCCATAGATGATACAAACGTAGCATCATCCAACGAGATAAACCGCGTTTTAACTCCTGAGCACTGTTGAAATAATAACCTTTATACTCCAAGTTATCGATCATGTTATGAACAAATGCATTTAAACATGCAACACATTTGATGTTCCCACCCTGCCCTTTTTTACCACTAAAGTGCAGCGACGACAGAAAGTTCATGTTTGATTCGTAAAATGAATCATCAATACTAGGGTTTTTAGTATCTGTAGCCGTATATTTGAACGAAAGTTTAGAACCTTGAAGCGCTTCCAAAGATTCCTTAATTTGCGGATAAGGCATTGATTGACCAACAGCTTTTAATTCTTGAGCGAGCTCGTTCATCGAAAAAATAACTGCGTATTGAATACCGGACTTAAAATTTATTTTAACAATCTTACCTTTGGAAGCGAGACGGATCAGCGCACGCTCGACCTTTTCTTCTCGGTCAGATGGCCAAACTAAAAACTCTTCGTCATCACCATCTTTTTTAGTGCTAACAACAGCAGGCGTAATTTTTATCTCACCTTCGTATAGAATACCATCTACTTTTTCAGATATTTTTCTCGTTACTATCGTTTTTTTAGGCGCTTCTTCTAACGGTAATTTTTTATGCCCCGAACGAACAAAGCGTCCCCATAAATCGTAATGATTAAAGGTGTTAGAATAAGCTCTTAACCCATGGGCGGCATTTTCTAAAGATACTCGAACATCTTTATTATCTGTAAACAACGCCAAACTTTCGTTATCGATTGCACTCTCTACACCATGGATCTGTCCACGAAGTGAATCAGGCAAATTGTCAACAGAGATGTTCACCTTCCGGCTCATTGTTTTACTTCCAAATTTTCATGACGTCTAATAACAACATATTCGGCAGGAAAAGTTAATGATTAAAGTTGGTAAAAAAGTGATCCGAAGTGACTTTTTTTATTGGGATCATTTTTTTACTAAGTAGAGGCCATTTTCAGATCAAGTTTTTACTAACAAAGATAAAATTAACGCTGAAAAACCTTTGTTTAAGGCCTATTTAGTGGATTTACAACGGCAAACCAGATGTCCTTGTGGAAAACTTCACCGTTAATTGGTAAAGATCTGATCTATGCTAGGTAGAGATCAGATCTATACATACCTCAAAGCACTTGATCTTATATCATCTGTGCATAACTGTTTGATCTTACTTAGTAAAAAATTGATCTCCATCATCACATCTGTGAGTAATTCTGTGTATAAGCTGTTTATATATAACTTTTTGAAATTGTAGTTAGTAAAATTTCGATCTCAGAGTTATAAGGGATCTGATCTTTACCTAGTAAAAAGTAGATCTATAAAAAACAAAAATAACAATTAAAAACAGTTAGTTAGGGTATTATTTATTTACCTTAGTCTTTAATACCTATATATCTAACCATATCTAAACTTTCTTATTTATACTTAGATGTAAATCAAAATTACAAATGTCTTTGTTTTTTTGTGTTTACAGCAAAATATATGGACATTATAATAATCGTTATCAAATAAAGGATAATGTGTATGTCTATAAATAACAATGCGCTATCAACGTACCGGCTGTTGAAAGCTACGGCAGAAGTAGCTGAACAATCACTTGCTGGTCGTATTCAACATTATAGAGCTCATCTAAAAACTGAAGAGAAAGAGCTCAGAACTTACACGCAAAAAGCAGCCGCAGACCTACTTGGTGTAAATAACAGAACACTAAAAAGACGCCATGACCAAGGTGACTTTGATACCATCAATATTAAGAAAGGTGCAAACGGACATTATGCATACACATTAGCAAATATCTTTGCAATGGCAGATGTTCTGGGTGTAAATGCTGATCAACGAAAGTCTAGCGATAAATTACAAGTCATCGTGATCAATAGTTTGAAAGGTGGTTGTGGTAAAACAACAAGTTTGGTAAATATCGCAGCGGCACTAGCTACAACCAACATTAAGCGCTATCGCATCGGGATCATTGATCTTGATCCACAAGGATCATCGTCAAGCTTTTTTCCATCTAATGATCATGAACCGATCACAGTTGGCGATCTGATGAGAGATTGCATTGAATTAGATGAAGGTGAAACATGGAAAGATCTTGTCTCTAATTCATTCCAAGAAACCCACATTCCAAACATTCGTGTACTACCGTCTGGTATGGATGACTTTTACTTTGAACATGAAACGGCAACAGAGTTAAAGGAAAGTTCAAGTTACGAAAAGACACGTCATTATCATAAGCTCAAAGAGAAGGTTATAGAGCCCGTACAGGACGAGTTTGATATTATCCTAGTAGATACCGCACCCTCACTTAATTTTATGTTCTACAACGCATTGATGGCGTCTACAGCGATGTTAATACCTGTACACCCAGAGGCCGTAGATTTCGACGCTAATAATAAATACCTGAAGCGTCTTGGCGAGATATATCATACTGTTGCTGCACTTGGCCACGAAGGCTGGGACTTTATGCAATTCTTAGTCACTAACTATGTAAAAGGAAACCATTCTCAACGCGATATCGTTAAAGATGTACGTAGTGCGTTTGGCCGTCAAGTAATGAGCTATCCAATTAACCACAGCTCAGCAATTACAGCGAGCTCTTCATCGTTTAACACTATTTTTGATCAAAAGACTTCAGATAGTTTAGCAAGTCGTGAAGCATTGCTAAAAGCGCAAGAAAATATCAAAGACGTGGTTGATGAATTAGAAATGCTGATCCGTTCAAATTGGCCTTCAACACAATCTTCGCTAGCAGAATAAAAAGGTATTAATAATGGCTAGAAAACGTAAAAATGACACTCGAATAGATCCTTTTGCTACTGCGGTTGAAGGCAGTAGTCTTGACGATCTTTTAGATCAAGCTAAAGTAGGCGATGTGGTTACTATGCCTGCGCCAAGCGATCCGACAAAAACCATAGTACTAACCTGTGAAGTGGTACCGTTTAGCGAAATTGAGAGTAAAACCACAGTTTATGGGCAGAATCGCCGTGAGCAATCCTTATTAAGCGAAAAAGCGGTCGCAGATATATTACCTGCCATTAAAAAAGATAAACGTAATCTCCACCCCGCCCTATGTTGGCAACATAATGGCAAACTTCACGTTTTATCGGGTTCAAGACGACGTAAAGCCTGTATGCTTGCCGAAGCGGATTATGTGGTGTTGAGCTCGAAAGACTTTAGCGATGAAGATGCAAAAACATTAGCGGTATCTTCCGATCAATACATCGCTCCGAGCCTTTGGGAGTTAGGTAAAGCTTATTTTGACACTAAGCAAAACTTAATAGAGCAGGGCCAAAAAGGATCGTATCGAGAAATCGCAGCCGTGGAAGGCGTTTCTCATACAGCTATTGCTGATGCGTTGAAAGCTTATGAAAGCATTCCGGTCGAAGTATTGCAATTGTATCCAACGGCAAATCATTTGGGCCGTGAAGCTGCTAAAAAACTCATTACTGCAAAACAAGAACAACCTGAGCTGTTTTCAGAGCAAATTGCTGCGCTAAAAGCGCAAGACTTTATGACAGAAGAGATGTCAGATGAGAAACGCGCTGTTCAGATCACTAAATTCTTAACCACATTCGGAAGTAGCGACTCTCGCGTGGAATCCATGCTAGAGAACGACTATATTCGAGTGCAAAGAAATTTAAAAAGTGGTGATGTTACCGTAAAAATAGATAATCGAGTATTGACTGATAAACGATTGGAACAATTACAAAAGCTGCTAAGCAGTTATAATTAAAGTTCGTTCAAAAATGGCCGCGTTGGTTGAATTATCAAGCAACTCGGCGCTTTTTCTAGTCAGTTGACCTCCAACCAGTCCTTTTTTAGCGAATTTCTCGTATTTCTCTCTTTAGCTCAAATCACTAATTTCATATACTGGCTTTTTATTTTAATTTTGACGTGCACTTAATGTCTTCGCAGTTATCTAAAGAGCAACTTTTCGCCTTATTTGAAGAAATCAAACAGGAACAGGCTAATCAATTCCCTTTGTCTGAACGTTTTCTTCGTCAGTACTTCAATTCAGCTTTACTTACGAAAGCTAAGGAGTATTTACAAGACGAACAAGTCTGCTACCTCCAACACAGCGAAAACTTTGCGCAAATCGACGCGCAGGTATTGGGAAATTACGGCAATACCTTCACTCAGCACATCAAAATAAACCAATCACAGGGTATCGTTTCGGTCGAAGCAAACTGCTCTTGTTCAAATAATCCTAAATGTCGACACATTGCTGCAGTATTGCTCAAACTTAAAATCGAACATTCTGGTGGTTTTGGTGAGGCTTATTTGGTTAATGACTGGTTTAATGAACTCGGGCAGTTGCAGCAAGTAGATAAAGCAGACGCGGAAAACGTCTTGCTCTTCGTATTAGAGCCTCGGGCAAACGAAGTCCTTGTAAACCCTAAGGTATCGCCAAATCGGCCCGACGGTGTTTACCCTCTGGGTCGAGTCTTAACAGAACAGCAGCTCAATAGCCAAGTTGCGCCAGCTGGCTTACTAGAAAACGATTTCCGCTTGTTTAGCTGGATCCGCTCGCAAAACACACCAGGCCACTTTGAACTATTTGGTGCTTGGGGTTTCAATGCGCTGACACAACTGGTACATACTCATCGCTGCTTTTATCGTAACCAGCGCCAACCTTTGGAGCTTGGACACAAGCAAACGCTAGATTTTTACTGGCATCAAGAAGGCAATGAATACCAACTTAAAAGCCGCCTTGCGAATGTTGAGCATTGGCGCTTGATTAAAACAGAACCTCCTGTGTATTTAGATACAGAGAACTTGGTCGTTGGCCGAATAGAGTCAGAGCTTACCGCGCAGGAAATCGCCCACCTTCATACTATGCCTACAATAACGGCAGAGAAGCTAGAGCAGGTGATGGCGCGTTTCCAAGATATCTTTACGGACGATGTCATTGCGCCTCCTGCTGGGTTTTCGCAGTTAGCGAGTAAGCAATCTAATGTTGCCAAACTTATAAAACTAGATAGGCCAAATAAAATTCGCTTTGCAATTGAGCCGCTTGGAAAAGGCGCGACGAAAAAACAGTTAGCAAGGCTGGAGCAGGTACTCACAGGTCTCGGCTTTGTCCATGAAGGGGACGAATTTTTATTACCAACTGAAGATGGCGTTGAAGTCCATTGGTTTAACAGAGAGATCAGGCCACTTTTACAGGGTAAACGTTGGATTATTGACGAGTTGCCAAGCAATGGCCTCGTTGTTACGCCAAAAGTGCTGTTAAGCCTTAAACGAGATAAGCAACATCATGTGCTCGGTAAGGTCATGTTAGACGACAAGCCCGTTACGCTCAATTGGGATAAGCATCCGGTTCATGAGCTTAACAACCTTGCACATGAATATCGGTACGTCGAAATCGGCGAGCAGTTCTATGCCATTAGCAAATCCATATTTGATGAACTGCTGGAGCTTAAATCTCGTTTTAGTTATTACCTTTCGAGCTCACAATTTAAATTTCCGTTGTCGTATGCCAAAAAGCTGTTTGAACTGACTCATATTCATGCCGATTCAGACGATCAAAAGTTACTTGAATATCTCGCTGAGCTAGATAAACCGATAGAAAATCTTGATGTGATCCCTGCCAGCGAAGGACAGAGCTTCACCCTACGAGATTATCAAGTGCAAGGTGTTAACTGGCTTAAGTTTCTTAATCGCCATCAGTTAGGCGGCATTCTGGCCGATGATATGGGTCTTGGAAAAACGCTCCAGGTTATTGCTTACTTTATTTCTCAGCACAATACGCTTGTGACGCAACCAAGTTTAATTGTCTGTCCGACGAGTTTAGTGGGGAACTGGCGTGACGAATTTAAACGTTTCGCACCACATCTACCGCTCACCATAATTCACGGCTCGAATAGAGAGGAAGCACTTACTAACTTGTCTGGTGCACGATTTATTCTAACGACGTATCCGCTACTTAAGCGCGATGTGGCGTATTATAAGGGGCTTGATTTTGATTCCATTGTGTTGGATGAGGCGCAATATATAAAAAACGAAAGTGCACAAATATCTAAATGCGTAAAGAGCCTATCCGCCCGTTTTAAACTTTGTTTAAGTGGCACACCGGTAGAGAACAATTTACTCGAACTTAAATCGCTGCTCGATTTTGTCATGCCTGATGTGCTGGGTACTAAGCAGCAGTTTAAGCAACACTTCCAGATCCCAATTGAAAAAGAACAAGATCGCCCTAGAGCTCGAGAACTCAGATCGCTGATCGCGCCGTTTATTCTTCGTCGTACAAAAGCTGAGGTAGTGAAAGAGCTACCCAATAAGACAGAACTCATCAAAGAATTAGAGTTCTCTGATGAGCAACATAAATTATATCAAGGTGTTCAGCACCAAGTAGAAAGCAAATTGCTCAATCTATTTCAGGAGCAAGGTGTTGAAAGAAGCAAGCTGGCGTTCCTCGATGCTTTGTTAAAGTTACGTCAGATCTGCTGTCACCCACAATTGGTTGATAAATCACTGACCGACCAACATGGCGCTAAATTTGAGTGGCTTGCACAACACCTGCCAGTGCTACTCAGTGAAGGTCGTAAGATAATTATCTTCAGCCAGTTCACCAGCGTGTTAGATCTCATTGCTGAGCAGTGTCAACAGCAACAGTTGAAATACACAATGCTGACAGGGCAGACGAGGCAACGGGATAAAGCCATTGAGGCGTTTACCCAAGGCAAGTGCAATGTCTTTTTGATAAGCCTAAAAGCAGGGGGAACTGGTTTGAATTTGACACAAGCAGATACGGTTATCCATTTTGATCCTTGGTGGAATCCTGCGGTGGAAAATCAAGCGACAGATCGTGCCTATCGTATCGGACAAGATAAGCCGGTATTCGTGTACAAGCTGATTATGGCGAACTCTATCGAAGAGAAAGTGTTTAAGATGCAACGCGATAAGCAAGCCCTTGTTGACGCTCTGTTTGCTGAGTCTGGCGTTAATCTTGGTCAGTTTGATGAGTCACAGATGCTCGCGCTGATAAAAAATTAAAAAAATTTGGAACTAATCAGCAAAGGTGAAGGTCTATGATAGTGCTTGTTGTGGCATTGTTGATGCAGTGAGCATATGTTGATTTTCCCCCTTTGTTACTGATTGTAATAAGCCAGCTTAATTAAGCTGGCTTTTCTTTTGATAAAAAACATCATTCACTCCATTTTTATTCCATAATCTCACGCTTTAATAGCTATAACGGAGAAACGCCATAGACCAATTAGGATAACGTTATGCTTTGCTACGATGCGACAATTTCACACTTAAGCTTTATTGAGACGAAATCAGAATCAGACTATGATCTACTTAATGAAGTTGCGAGTTCAGACGACTTGTCTAGTATACTGACCATGTTACTGTTCGATGACACGCTTTCAGACAAGCTAAAGCGCCAAGTTAGACAACAATTGAAAAAGTTAAAAGCAAAGAGTAAATAAATCTTATGTCTACCCCATCAAGAGTTTTGCTCGTCGAAGACGACCAAGATATTGCAGAGCAGGTGCTGTTGTTTTTTAGAGCATCCGGCTTTGAAATGTTTCATATTGCAGACGGTGCCGAAGTTGTACCTTGGGTAAAGGTAAACCAACCAGATGCAATCTTGATGGATATTATGTTGCCGAACCAAGATGGCGTAGAGTGTATGCGTCAAATTCGAGAGTTTTCTGAAGTACCTATTGTGATGCTGACTGCCAAAGTGGCAGAAGCTGACCGTTTAAAGGGCTTAGAAGTCGGCGCAGATGACTATGTATGTAAACCTTTTAGTGCTGCTGAATTAGTGATGCGCATGAAAGCGATCTTACGCCGTTGTGTAAACTCCAATGCGTATCAAAAGCCTATCGAAGTAAATCGCGAAGAATTAACGGTTAAACTGAATGGCAGTACATTAGGCTTAACCAAAGTTGAATTTGATGTTTTTGCACTTTTATATGACGCACCAAATCGTGTCTTTTCAAGACAGCAAATTCTTGATTATATTCAACCGGATAACTTTGATATTTCGGATCGCGTAATCGACAGCCACATTAAAAATATCAGAAAGAAAATCAAAGGATTAGATTTATCTCCAAAAATTGTAGAGTCGGTATATGGCGCCGGATATCGCTACAATGGTCAACAGATCACTGAATGACTAAGTGATTGAAATTTATATCTAAGGTATTATCAAAGTAGAAGAACCGATGAGATCTCAATATGCTTTGGTCAATGCTCTCCAATACGCCTGCATGGTTTAGTCTTGCGCTATTCGCAGGTGGTGCGGCTACCCTACTCCCCGTTGTTTGGGTCATGCGCAGTACTTTCAAAAATCAACTCAATACTCAACTCGCCTCCGAGCAAGCGCTTAGGTCGCAACTAAGTCAAGCCGAGCAACTCGCTGAGCAATTAAGAGCGCAGCAACTACAAAGTCATGGCCAACAGCAGCAATTGCAAGCAAGGTTAGCTGAGCGTCAACGGCAAGCCGCTGAATATCAGCAGCTGTGGCAGCGAGAGCTCGATGCTAAGGAAGAAATTCAAGTGCATGCTCATGAGTTAGAAGTTGAAATGGCCAATCTGCAAACCTTGCTGGAGCAAAAGCAACTGAGCTTCGAGCAACAGCTCGCGCAGCTTGAACAAGCGAAAGTCCAGCTTAAAGAAGAGTTTCACAATCTCGCGAATCAAATATTTGATGAGAAAAGCGAGCGCTTTAGTCACCAAAGTAAAGAAAAAATCCAGCAGTTGTTGCAGCCAGTACAAGGTGAATTAAAGGGCTTTAGAGATAAAATGGAAGCCATTCATAGTGAAGAGCTGAAGCAACGGGCGTCATTGAAAACTGAATTGCTGCACCTACAAGCCAACAATAAAGCCATGACTGAGCAAGCGGATCGTTTGACCACTGCGTTACAAGGACAAAAGAAAGCACAAGGTAACTGGGGCGAACTCATGCTTGAAAATGTGCTAGATAGCGCTGGACTACGTCCAGGGTACGACTATCAGCGAGAAGTAAACTTTAATACTGACGAAGGCAAGTTTCGCCCTGATGTCGTGGTTTACTTACCGCAATCTCGTCATTTGGTAATTGACGCAAAAACTTCATTGAATGCCTATACACGGTATATTAATGCCACAACCGATAGTGAAGCGAATCAAGCCATTGTGGCACACACCGAAGCCATCACTGCACGGATCAAAGAGTTGGGTAGTAAATCTTATGAGCGCTTACCTGGTCTTAACTCCCCAGAGGTGGTCATCATGTTTATCCCTGTGGAGTCTGCATTTGTTGAGGCGGTTAAGCATAAGCCAACGCTTTATCAGGACGCTTTACAAAACAATGTATTGGTGGCAACGCCAACAACGCTTTTAACCAGTCTTAATATCGTTAAACAGTTATGGCGTTTTGAAGAGCAAAGCAAGCACACCAGAGAGCTGGCGCTTCGAGCTGAGAAGTTTTATAACAAGCTCAATAGCTTCCTACATAGTATGGAAGGGGTGGGTAAACAGCTTGATAAAGCAAAAGAGAGCTACGAGCGCGCGTTTTCTCAGTTGTATATGGGTAAAGGCAACTTAATTAAGCAAGCCTCTGAATTTAAAGAGCTAGGTGTTGCTGTAGTCAAAGAGCTACCCGAAGAACTCGAAGAAAAAGCCAAACTTGAGCTCGAGCCGGTAAGTCAGCTTGGCAATCACGACAGCGCGAAATAACCTTTGAAATCCAAAAATCAAAAAAAGGCCCAGCGGGCCTTTGAACGAAAGATAAAAGAATTTAACTTGAAATAGTTAAGGTGCTTTGCACTTAGCATAGTCACTGTGGCGTGGCGTATCCGAGTACAAGTGCATATAAAGCGCAAACTGGCTGACATCACGCCAAACATTGCTATTGGCCGGTGGACATAGTGATTGCTCGATATAACCCTTAAGTGCCTGTCCCGTTAATGCAAGTTTAGTAGGGATACGGATAAACACATTGATGTCATCTTTACTGGTTTTTAAATGTGAGAACTGCCAGCTTCCAACCATATACTGTTTGGTAAAGTAGCGATTGATACGCATTTGGGATTCTTTACTAAGCTGCTGAGTGGGTGCCTCAGGCGTTTCGGTGATAAATGCCCATGCACTGACCAGTGAAATCATAGTGGCTAGTACAAAAGTCCAAATCACAGCAGGTGATAGTTTATTTTTTGGTTTTATTTGAAGTTGCTGCTGGTTCGCTCTAGATTCAACAATTTTCAACCATTCAGCATGTTTTAGCGTCCGTTGTGTCATTGGTACTCTCCGTTTCTGCATGCTGATATTTAAGCGCTTCAATGTGGAGTAAAAATGGAGTGGGTAAACATCAGACCAGTGCCCCTTATGAGGTATAAGGTAGATCAAAAAATTCTTTATTATCGACGAAAGAATAATTCTAAAATCCGCGTCTTTTCTTAAGGTAGTGACTTAATTTTAGGCTGGTATTGAATTAGTAAGTACCAACATTTTGGTCGTAAGTCGAATGGGTATCGTATCGCATTTTGTGTTATTTACTTAGGTATCCTATTCAGTCTTGATTTATCTTCATATTGACTAAATTAAGTAATAATCGGTCTTGTAGAGACTCTGCGTTCAACATATTCACGGGACAAACTATGCAATTTATTAATAACAAGCTGGAAAACGCTGTTCGCAAGCCAATCTCGTTGGCTGTCGGTGCTGCGCTTCTTTCAACTATTTCAATTCATGCGCAAGCAGAAAGTAACAACTCTGAAGCCAAAGAAAGTATTGAAGTCATCGAAATCACAGGTACGCGAAGAAGCCTTCGTAGTGTTGCCGAGAGCACAGTACCGGTAGATGTCATTTCCTTGGATGATATGCAAAGTACAGGTCAGCTGGAGCTAAGCCAAGTACTAACAACTCTAGTGCCTAGTTTTAACTTCCCAAATTCAACGCTGGCGGATGGCACGGATCACGCCCGTCCGGCAGTACTTAGAGGTTTAGCACCGGATCACACCTTAGTGCTGGTAAATGGTAAGCGTCGTCATGCCGGCGCATTATTGAATTTAAATGGTACCGTTGGTCGTGGTTCAACGGCGGTTGATTTAAATACCATTCCAGCTGCCGCGATTAAGCGTATCGAAGTACTGCGTGATGGCGCTGCTGCTCAATATGGCTCAGATGCTATTGCTGGCGTTATTAATATTGTGCTTAAAGATGCAGAAGAAGGCGGCAGTATTAGTGTGACCTATGGTGAGCACGATACACAGATGGCAGGTGTCCCTGACTTATTACAAACCCGTGCAAACGCTGCGGGCGATTTAGACTTTGTATTAGGAGATGACCGCAAGCGTAATGATGGTGGTACTACAACAATTGGTGCCAACGTTGGTTTTGCTTTAGGTAATGATGGTTTTATTAATCTGTCTGCCGAATATAGAGATAAAAAACCAACTAATCGTTCAGGCTTCGATCCAAGAGAGCAATATGCTCGTGATGAAAATGGTCAACTTGACTCAAGAGAGTTTTCATTCGATCGCTACAACCACCGTTTTGGTAAAGCCGAAGTGGAAGACTTTGCACTATTTTACAATGCGGGTTACAACCTAGATGCTGAAACCGAGCTTTATTCATTTGGTAGCTACTCGACACGTGAAGGTAACTCCGGTGGTTTCTATCGTCGCGCAAATGACAGCCGCAACTTAACTGCGGTATACCCAGATGGGTTCTTGCCTCAAATCGTCAGCGATGTAGATGATTACTCTTTTGCGGTTGGTGTAAAAGGCACTCAAGGTGAGTGGGATTACGATATCAGTACAAACTATGGTGTGAATGACTTCGCTTTGGGTGTCGTAAATAGTTTGAATACTTCGATGGGGGTAACAAGCCCGACTGAGTTTAATAACGGCGCTTTAGTCTATTCACAGTGGCTCGTGAATGCTGATGCTAAAACGGCATTGGATTTAGGCTTACCGGATGACGTATTTTTCACTATTGGTGCAGAATATCGCCGCGAAACTTATGAAATTGAAGTCGGTGAAGAAGCGTCTTACCTCACCGTGCTTGATGCAGAAGGCAATCCCGTTGCGGCTGGTGGTGCGCAAGTACTCGCTGGTTTCTCACCAGCAAGTGCTGTCGATGAATCTCGTCATAACATCGCTTTATTCGCAGAGTTTGATACCTACTTAACGCAGGACTGGAATGTCGTCTTGGCGGGTCGCTTTGAAGATTACAGTGATTTTGGCAGCACCTTCACCAGTAAACTGGCATCGCGCTATGTGGTGTCGGATAACTTTTCACTACGTGGTGCAGTAAGTACAGGTTTTAGAGCGCCTTCATTGGCTCAAACGTCCTATAAATCAATTGCTACGGTATTTGAAAATGGCGTACCGAGTGAAGTTGGTCACTTCCCTGTTGATACGCCTGCTGCAAAAGCGCTGGGTGCTCGAGAGCTTGAGCCGGAAGAGTCGGTCAATGTGACGGCAGGTTTTGTTTTCACATTGGATGCGTTCTCATTTACCGTGGATGCTTATCGCATTGACATCGACGATCGCATCGTCCTTTCTGAGAACTTGGGTGGTCCTGAGGTCATTAATATTTTGCAGCAAGCGGGTGAGCTCAATACGCAAAGTGTAAGGTACTTCACGAATGCTATCGACTCGCGTACTCAAGGTGTGGATATCGTAGCAACGTACAGTTTTGATCTTGCCGACTACGGTGATCTGCGTTTAAGTGCTGCGTTAAACATCAATGACACTGAAGTGACGCATGTAAAAGCAAACCCTGCTGAGCTTGAAGCCCTTGGTGACAGCTATGAGTACTTTGCTCGTCGTGAAATTGCACGATTTGAAGATGGAACACCAAAAGACAAGTGGAACTTAGCTGCAATTTGGCAATTTGGTGATTGGCAGACGACATTACGTGCCACACGTTATGGTGAAACGGTAGATTCTTCGAGCGCAGTAGAAGGCGATGAAGTATTAGACGCTAAATGGATCACTGATCTAGAAGTGGCTTATAACCTAGGTGACCACTGGAAGTTTGCAGTAGGCGCTAACAATCTATTTGATCAATATCCACAAGATACTGTTAGTAATATTGGTTATACAACGTTTAATCAGATCTTCCCGTACTCTGCGTTTTCGGCATATAACACCGATGGTCGTTTCGTGTATGGCAATATCAGCTATCGTTTCTAAAGACAAAAGGCCAAGCAGATGCTTGGCCTTTTATACTTTATGCTGATACATTTACCGCGTGAGGTAAGTTTATCTGAATACACAAACCGCCATACTTCCCTGACTTCACTGTGATTTTTCCATTCATCGCTTCAATCAAGCTCTTACAAATAGATAAACCAAGACCTGAGCCTCCTGTTGCACGGCTTCTCGATGCTTCGACACGATACAGACGTTCAAACAGTTTGTTTTGCTCGGCCTCTGATACGCCTGGTGAGCTATCATCTACTTGTAGAAATAGTCCTTGCTTATTGACTACAGCTTTAAACCTGACCTTGCCGGGTTTATCTGTGTATAAACATGCATTTTTAGCAAGGTTATCGATAACCCTATCTAGCTTTGGTTTATCAATGTAAATACTCATATCATCGACGTGAATGTCGGCGATAAATTGCAGCTGATTACTTGTTACTAATCTTTCAATATCGTACACATAGCTCTGGATAACCGTTTTCGCGCCATGTTGCTGAGGATGGATGACAAGTGCATCGTGATCTGCTTGAGACAATTGATATACGTTTGAGATTAATTCATTTAGCTGATTTATCTTGTTGTTGATCTTGGCATATGCAATTGTGCTGTCATCAATAAGATTGTGTTCCATCGCTTCTATATGGAGTTTTAATACACTAAGTGGCGTACGTAACTCGTGGGAAATATCGGCCAGCATTTTATCTTTATGTTCAATATTCAATTGATACATTTTTGCTTTTAGCGCCGCATTTCTATGTTTGACGACAAAAAACCCGACTAGAAATAATCCAGCTAAAAAGGTTGAGATTGCAGTGATCACCCACATTTGTGTGGATAGCTTGGCATTTTGTAAGTTAACCTCGGTTATGGCTTGTGCAGAGCGTGCTTGCTCCAGTTGTTGAGATTGAATAAGCGCGTCAATACTGGCTTTATAGGTACTCACTTGTTTTTCTAGTAATGCTTCATGAAGTCGAGTCTGCAGCTCTGAAGTCGACTTCATAAACTGATAGGCTTGGGTGTATTCATTATGTGCAGCAAGCGCTATTGCTTTAAGGCGGTGATACTTTTCGAGCAGCACCTCTGCCGTTTCAATTTCAGTTAGGGCGTCCAGCTTGGTGAGGAGTGTTTTTGCTTTGGCTAATTCTCTGCGTTTTAGCCTTACTTCTAACTCCGTCAGGTAGGCGTAAAATTGTTGCAGTGTTGAACTGGTTTGAGTGGCATATTCAATGCCTGCTAGTGCATCCGCCAGGGCATTGTCTAAGTCTGCCCTGGCTATATGGATCAATGCGGAGTTACGATATGCCCTTGCGAGTGAAACCCTAGCATTAAGCTCTTTTAGAAACTCAATGGCCTCTTTTGTTTGCGCCAATGCTTCGTCCGTTTTACCATTTTTAAACTTTAGCTCTCCCAAGCGAAGGGCTGTGCCAGCGACGTTGCGTAATTCTTTTGAAGCTTTATCTGCAACGAGAGCTTGTTGGAAGAAATACTCAGCATTCTCCTTATCTCCCATACGCACAGAAATATCACCAAGATTATAAAAATTAGCCCCTTGTTTTTCGTACTGTTCAGTTCCTTTTAGCAATTCATAGGCTTTTAAGTGATATTGCATAGATTGCGCAAGCAGATTTCTATGGTCGGCAACAACGCCTAGATTATTATAGGTTTGCGCCACTAAATTTGACTTGTTCATCGCTTCGGCTGAAGAAAGTGCTTTTAAGTAAAAAGACTCGGCCTGCTCAAGCTGGCTTAAGTGACGATAGTTAATGCCTATCTCTCTGTATACATCATACTTGCGCGCTTCGGTAAGGAAAAATTGCTTTTCGATATAGCTAAGTGTAGATATAGATTTCTCGTATAAGTCTTGCTTTCGATAAATCATGGCCTGCAAATAAATCGCTTGATATCGCGTTTCTTCTTCTTCACTGACGCTGGCCGTTTCAATTTTAACTAAGGCTTCGGTGTATTTTCCTGCCTTTTCTAAATCTTCTATTTCCTTGATAACTGTATTCCCTGCCTGGCAATGCATCGCTGTAAGCAGTGCTACTGCTTTTATTAAGTTCTTAATGGGGGTCATGTATCAACTTCAATGTACTGTAATCAGTTTTATAGTTTGACATGGAAAAGTGGGGTAAATATGGAAAGTGTAAAGGGGGTTTACAGCAGAATGGAGTGCTTATAAATCTGAGGTTAGTCATATTTTGGTTTTTAGTCAAAATAAACTCAGAACAAAATTTTACTAAGTAAGTTAGTAAAAATGTGACCTGTCGCTGGTTTAGTTAGTAAAATTTTGGTTTGTGACAGTGAAAAAAGTCACAAATGCGCTCTTTTTTGTCTGGATCTTAGATCTTTACTGTAAAGATCGGGATCGTTAGGTGTTGAGTTAATAAAACTCTGATCTCAAATAGGTCTAGGTTAGTAAAAACATGATCTGAATAGCTGGAGTTGGTAAATACGTGATCTCAGTTACCAGTGGCTAGTAAAAATCTGATCCACAATAGATAAAAGGGCCTGACGGCCCTTGCTGATTAAGGAACTATATAAGTGTAAGTCGATATTTAGCTAGAGTGTTTAGAACTGGTTCATGGTGTTGGCTTCACCGCCTGCTTTGAGAGCATTCTCACCAGAGAAATACTCTTTGTGGGTGTCACCGATATTAGATCCAGCCAAATCTTGGTGTTTAACTGATGCTTGCTCGCGACGGATTTCTTGTCGTTGCACATCGCGTACATAGGCAAGCATACCCGCGTCACCAAAATAGCCTTCAGCCAGAATATCTGTGCTGAGCGCTGCTGTATGATAAGTTGGCAGTGTAATTAGGTGGTGGAAAATACCCGCTTCTCTTGCCGAATCACGCTGGAAGTTTTGCACCAGTAGATCGGCTTCTGTTGCCAATTCGGTTGCGTCTAACTCTGGCGCCATCAATACTTTTGCATCCGAGCTTGGATTTGGGTATGCCGATAAGTCTTTACCTTGCTCCTGCCATTGTTGGTATACCTGTTCACGGAATTTTAATGTCCAGTTGAACGATGGTGAGTTGTTGTACACAAGCTTAGCGTTGGGCACTTGTTCGCGAACTCGGTTAACCAGCTCGGCAATTTGCTCGATATTTGGCTTTTCGGTTTCAATCCACAATAGATCTGCACCTGATTGAAGACTGGTTACACAGTCTAGTACCACACGGTCTTTTTCTGTGCCTGCTCTGAATTGATAGAGGCCGTTATCCAAGCGAACTGGTTTCTGTAATTCGCCATCCAGCTTAATTGCCATTTCACCTTCTTGTAAATCAGCGGCTGAGGTCACAGGCGTGGTGTCTAAGTAGCTGGTGTATTGACTCGCAAGGTCACCAGCTGCTTTTGATACTGGTACCTTTTGCGTCAAGCTAGCACCCAATGAGTCGGTACGAGCAACGATCACGCCATCTTCAACACCAAGCTCAAGGAAGGCGTATCGCACAGCGTTAATTTTAGCTAAAAAGTCCTCATGGGGTACCGTTACTTTACCTGCTTGGTGGCCACACTGTTTTGCATCCGATACTTGGTTTTCGATTTGAATAGCACAAGCGCCCGCTTCAATCATTTGTTTAGCTAAAAGGTAGGTCGCCTCTTCGTTACCAAAACCGGCATCAATATCAGCAATGATAGGCACTACATGGGTTTCGAAGTTATCTATTTTGTTAAGGATCGCTGTTGTATCTTGGCCTTTTGCTCTTGCTGCATCAAGATCTTTGTAGAGATGATCTAGCTCTCGTGCATCGGCTTGCTTGAGGAAGGTGTAGATCTCTTCAATCAAAGCTGGAACCGCTGTTTTTTCATGCATACTTTGGTCAGGTAGTGGGCCAAACTCTGAGCGTAGCGCTGCAACCATCCAGCCACTTAGGTATACATAAGAGCGCTTTGTGGTTTTATTGTGGCGTTTTACGGCCATCATCATTTGTTGCGCGGTAAAACCGTGCCAACAACCAAGCGATTGCGTGTATTGGCTGCTATCTGCGTCGTACGCTGCCATGTCTTCACGCATCACTTTTGCCGTGTATTTTGCAATGTCCAAACCGGTTTTAAAACGGTTTTGTAGGTGCATACGGCTGGCATACTCAGGACTGATAGACTGCCAAGTTTTTCCTTGGCTTTGGCATAGGCTAGAGAAATGATCTAACTGAGTTTGATACTGAGACATAATTAGCTTCCTTTGAACGGGTACTATAAATCAAATTAAATTCTGGTTGTTTGTTACACGAAACCGACCGGTGTGAGAGTGGTTGGCTGCGGGCTTAATTAAACACTAGGCCGATAAATTAGATTTTTTAAATTTATAGTTGTTATTGCGAGTATATTTTTTGTGAATGGGAAAAGGGGTTCGTTTTTCCAAAAATTGTTTTATGTTTGACCTATCCCGTTCAAAAAATGTTAATCAAGGACTCTCCATGAGCAAGTATGTCACTCATTCAGGCTTCCAAATTGCGACTCCACTGGCGCACTTTGTTGAGCAATCTTTACTTCCCGGTACGGGGATCGCGGTCAATCAGTTTTGGCAAGGCGTAGCGGATATTTTTTCGGAACTTGAGAAGCAAAACCAAGCGTTACTCAACAAACGCGATACCCTGCAACAGCAAATTGACGATTACCACCTCTCTCATCCTGATTGGCAATCTGCAGAATATCGGACATTTCTTGAATCTATCGGTTATTTGCAGCCTGAACCTGAAGATTTTACCATCGAAACTGAGCATGTAGAGCCTGAAATCGCGAGCGCAGCTGGACCTCAGTTAGTGGTGCCTGTCAGTAACGCAAGGTTTGCGCTCAATGCGGCGAATGCGCGTTGGGGCTCCTTGTATGATGCGCTCTATGGAACGGATGTCCTTGGTGAAGAGGATGGTGCTGAGCGTACTCAAGCCTATAATCCGAATCGCGGATTTAAAGTCATGGCTTATGCTAGGCAATTTCTCGATAAAGCGCTGCCGCTGGCAGAAGGCTCTCACATAGAAAGTACGAACTACGCGATTCTAGATGGCAATTTGGTGATTACACTCAACGACAGCACCCAAGTTGCAATGCAAAAGCCTGATCAGCTAGTGGGTTATCAGGGGGAGGCACAAAATCCAAGTGCGATATTGTTGCGCCACCATGATCTGCATATTGAGATCCAAATCGATCCGCACCATCCGATCGGACAGGCAGATAAAGCCGGGATCAAAGATGTCGTCCTTGAGGCTGCACTTACGACGATCATGGATTGTGAAGACTCAGTTGCGGCGGTAGATGCACAAGACAAAGTATTGGTATATCAAAATTGGTTGGGCTTGATGAAAGGGAGCTTGAGCGAGACCTTCGAAAAGTCAGGACAATCGCTGACTCGGACGCTAAATGCCGACCGAAGCTATGTAAATACACAAGGCCAGCGTATGACACTAAAAGGTCGTTCTATGATGTTTGTGCGCAATGTTGGCCACCTAATGACAACACCAGCGATACTGGATGCAGAAGGAAACGAGCAGTTCGAAGGGATCTTAGATGCCATCATGACAAGCACGGCTGCGCTGCATGATTTGCAGGGAAATAGTCCGTTTAAAAACTCGACGGCAGCAAGTATCAATATCGTGAAGCCAAAGATGCACGGGCCTGAAGAGGTCGCTTTCACTGATACCCTATTTAGTCGAGTTGAAGCGCTGCTCTCGCTACCCAAAAATACCATTAAAATGGGGATTATGGATGAAGAGCGCCGTACTTCGGTAAACTTAAAAGCGTGTATTGCTGCCGCTAAGCAGCGTGTAGTATTTATCAATACTGGCTTTTTGGATAGAACAGGCGATGAAATTCATACCTCAATGCTGGCGGGCCCTGTATTGCCCAAAGTGGCAATTAAAGGACAGTCTTGGATAGCGGCCTATGAAGATCAAAATGTGGATATTGGCCTTAAAACCGGTTTTAGGAAAAAGGCACAAATAGGCAAAGGAATGTGGCCAATGCCAGATAAAATGGCGCTGATGATGGAGCAAAAGCAAGGCCATCCGGAGTCAGGTGCTAATACCGCCTGGGTGCCCTCCCCTACTGCAGCAACGCTTCATGCGATGCACTATCACTATGTGGATGTGTTTGCACGCCAACTTGAGATAAAAACACGTCAGCAAGCATCGCTCGATAACTTACTCACGCCCCCGTTGATGTTAGAAAACGATTTATCTGCAGAGGATATCCAAGCCGAATTAGACAATAACGCGCAGGGTATTTTGGGCTATGTGGTGCGTTGGATAGATCAAGGCGTGGGCTGTTCCAAAGTACCAGATATCAATCACATTGGATTAATGGAAGACAGAGCAACGCTTAGGATTTCAAGCCAACATATCGCTAACTGGTTATATCATGGTATTTGTAGCGAAGAGCAAGTAGAAAAAACCTTTAGACGTATGGCGGCTGTAGTAGATGGTCAAAACGAAGGTGACAGCCTCTACCAACCAATGCTCAATGACCATAAACCGCTTAGTGAAAACCTCGCCTATAAAGCTGCGTTATCTTTGGTATTTGAAGGCCGAGTTCAACCCAATGGTTACACCGAGCCGCTGCTTCATGCCTATCGACAAGCCTATAAGCAGCAGGCTAATTAGTCCCTTTTCATTTCGATGTCACTCAAATCAAGGCTGGTCAATCCAGCCTTTTTGGTTTTTCTGCTTGTGTCGAGGTAAACCTCGACCTACGTTGGGTTCGTAGGTCGTGATTTATCACGACGAGATCTTTTGCTGTGCATTGTTTAGGTGCTTGTCGAGATATGTGTCGAGGAAAACCTCAACCTACGTCGGAACCGTAAATCGTGATTTATCACGACAAGCCTATATTTATATCTTTCAGTACATTAACCCCATTATGGTCACAATATATCAATTACAGAACTAGCTGATATCGCTCTACTTACGCAAAGAACCTTACAGCGACGTTTTGCTAAGGTGCTCGGACTCAATCCAAATCAATATCTGCAACGGTTTCGGGTGCAGAAAATGTGTGATTTATTAGAAAGCACGAGTAAGCCATTTGATTGGATTGCGTACCAGGTTGGATACGAGGATACGACAGCCTGCCGCAAGGTGTTTAATAAGTGTATGGGCTTAACACCAAGCGAGTTTCGAAAACGTTTCTAGTTAACCTGAACCCGGGATAACAACTTGTTCTCT
>NZ_PNDS01000112.1 GCF_005886535.1 Pseudoalteromonas sp. S2755 | reverse complement strand
AAATCCGGCTCCCGCAACCAATTTTTAATTGGACTGTATAATCTAAAGAACTCTCCCGAAATTCATCGGTTCACTTTTCATAAATTAATGGCTCCCGCAACCAATTTTATTGGTACTGAAGTTTAAACTTTGTTCTATAGTTAGCCTGCTTTTCCGACACAATCTAAAACTCACAAATCTTCATTTTGTTGATTCTGAGACTGAGTATTTACTCATTAGATCATCGCCTAAAAAAGAGCACTTACTTAAGCTAATTGGTATTACGAATATTTGTCTATAAATCTTTATATGGTCTAGGCTTTTACTATCTCTTATTTGAGGTGTGTGAAGATGGATTTACATAGTATTCGAGTCAAAAGTTCGTTGCCTACGGCTATGTTGACGATCGTGCTGCTATTTGTGTTTTTTGGTTTTTCAGTGTTGCTCAATAAAGTGCAATCGGCACTTGAGCTCCAAACTGAAAACTATTTAAAAGCCGTGTCAGTGGTACTCAATGCGGATAGAGACTTTTATCAAGCTCAAGAAGCCTACCTCAAATTGTTGGCTGGTGAAGATAAGCGGGTGGATTTTGAAGAAAACGCCGAGCAGGTGAAACAGCGCTATCAAAAGTATCTTCAGTTTATGTCACTCCACCAGAGTGAGCTTGGTAGTTTTGCAACTTTTGATGCGGACTTTCAAAGTTGGTATCGCGTTACGGTGGCGAGTATTAAAACCCCGACAGATAAAGCGCTTCAAATTGAGTCGGCCAAGTTATTCGGTGCAGTTCGTGATGTGCTTGATAAAGCAGGTGAGTTAGCAGATGGAAAATCTGCTGCAAGTCGTGCGTTAGTCGTTGCTGAGGTGACTCAAATAAAGTGGGGACTTGGCGTAGGTGCCTTGTTCCTACTTGGTATTGCTTGTTGGATTGCCTATCGAATTCCTCGCCAGCTAGCACAGCAGATAAATTTTGTGTCGAATAGGATCTCTGAAATTGCCTCTGGGGACGGAGACTTAACTGGTCGCATCGAAATCAAAGGCAATGATGAGTTTGCAAAGCTGTCGCTAAACTTTAATCATTTTCTCGAAAGTTTACAGGCTATGGTTACAGCCCTTGTGAAAGATGGTGGCGAGCTGTCGAGTTTGTCGTCAAAGCTCAGTCATTATGCCACACAGTGCCATGATTTAATCGACTCGCTTGGTAAGTCATCACATACCATTGTTAGCGCTGTGCACCAGCTTAGTCACTCAAGCCAAGAAGTCTCGTCGGTGGCAGAAAACTCATTGAAAGAAGCTGAAGCTTCACATCGCTACGCAGCACAAGGTAAAACGGTGTTAGCAGATTCAAAACAAAAAATCACTCATCTTGCTGATAATATGGAAGCGGCACTCTCCAGCTCGTTAGCTTTACAAAAAAACTCTGAAAACATTACGCAAGTGCTCGATGTTATTCGTGGGATCGCTGAGCAAACCAATTTATTAGCGCTCAACGCGGCAATTGAAGCAGCAAGAGCAGGTGAGCAAGGTCGTGGATTTGCAGTAGTAGCTGACGAGGTTAGGTCACTGGCCACTCGAACACAAGACAGCACTAATGATATTCAGAAGATGTTGGAAGCATTCTCACATAGCGTAGAGGACTCACAAAAAACCATTGAAGATGGTAAGCAGTATGTTGATGTTGCAGTAGAAAGTTTTACGAAGGCAACGGAGCTATTGGAGTTAATTGCACAAAGTGCGGTGAAAGTGACTGAGCTTTCAGAGCAAACCGCCCATGCAACCCAGCAGCAAAATGCAGTATCTACTGAGATTAGCAGTAATCTAACTGATTTAAATGACAAAACATTGGATGGCGAGCGGTTGTCTGGAGAAACGCATCAAATTTCGGACGATGTGCTGCGAGTCACCAACAAATTGGTGGACGAATTATCTCAGTTTAAAGTCTAAGGTATTGTAAGGTGTGCCGTGCGGCACACCTTATAAAATCAGTGGGTTGAACAATTATTTACCCTGAGATTATTTAGCAAACTTCTTTGCGTAAGCCTCGGCTTGTTTCCATACGCGCAGGGTATTGCCACCTAGAATCTTTTTGATATCAGTGTCGCTGTAGCCTCTGTCTAAGAGGCCTTGCACAAGATTTGGATACGTTGACACGTCTTTCAGGCCAACCGGTAGTGAGTCGCCCACACCATCGTAATCTGAACCAATGCCTACGTGATCTATCCCTATTAACTTAACGACGTGGTCAATGTGATCTAGCACTTGATCAAGTGTGGCAAATGGGAACGGGTTTTTCGCTCTAAATGCCGCTCTAAAGTCAGTGCGATCTTTATCTTTAGCTTCTTTTTGTGCTTCGTCACGTTTGTCATACCAAGCACCAGCTTTTGCCGTCACAAAGCTCGAACCAAAGTTAATTTGGATCACGCCGCCATTCTTTGCCAAGGCTTTGAGCATTTCGTCATCCATATTGCGCTCGAAACCAGGTGTGTACTTACGCAGGGATGAATGTGAAGCAATGACCGGTACTTTTGAAATGTCCATAACCTGATAAAAGGCGTCATCGGAAATATGTGATACATCAATGAGCATACCAATTTTGTTCATTTCAACCACAAGCTCTTTACCAAATGGGCTTAGGCCTTTCCATTTTCGGCGTATGTCATAAGAAGAGTCAGAAATATGGTTGCTTTGCGAGTGTGCTAAGGTGATATAGCGTACGCCTCGGTCATAAAAATGCTTAAGGTTCTCCATCTCACCTTCAATGGGCGAGCCATTTTCCATACCCATCGCGATAGACATAATACCACTGTCAAATTGCGCATAAATGTCGTCGGTATTGTAAGCCATTGCAAATTTATCTGGTGCACGGTGCGCTAAAGCTTCCATACCGTCAATCAGTTGATTAGCGAGTTGATAGCTTTTACCTTTACCTTCAAACTCTAAGTTAGCTGGAATATAAATAGACATAAATGGCGCATTAAGGCCGCCTTTTACCGCGCGAGGATAGTCAAAATCACCGCTTTCGGTTGCTTGGCTAACATCATCCCATTTACTTTGGATGCGATATGGAACGTCGATGTGTGTATCAATTAGGATGTTATCGTGAGCGAGTTTAACTGCGCGCTCAGAGGCTTTGTATTCAGTTGCATAAGCGTTAGAAACAGCCAGCGCGAGAGCGCAAAGAGCAGTGCCGAGCTTCATAAAATTGCCTTTCCTTTATAGTTATAGAAATCTGATTGTAACAAGTATACGTTCATCCTCAATATTTTACGTTTATCACTTTTTTTTACCGCTCGTCATTATCTACAACTCGAATGGTGGGGAGCTCGTTATTATTTTTTCCAGACAAAACAAATAATGAAAATAAAGGAAAGAAAAATGAGAGCGTCACTACAAAAGAAAACACAAGCTATGTTATCACTTGCTCTATTGTTGGCTGGAACGACTGTACAAGCCAGTACACTTGAGGAAAATATCCATGCTGAAGCGTCAAATGTTATGGCGGGCGGCTTCGGTATCGATGCAATTTATATAGATGTAGACAATGCAGTGGCTGACTTTGGTCTAGGGCTTAACTACCGTAAGGCAATTGATATTACGCCAACAAAGTCAGGCGTCGTTGATACTGCGACTGCATATTTTCGGGTAGATTACCGTATTGCCTCAAAAGAGCAGAACACGGTTGAGCAGAAGGAAATGGAATTTGGTTTGAATTTAACCTTTTCTGACTCGTTGCAAATATTTGCTGAAGTTGGTGTGCTATATGACAGCCTAGAGCTTTCTGGTCACGCTTCAACTACACAATATGATACATCAGCCTTGGGTATGCGTCTTAATTATTTAGGTGATTTTACAATTGTACCAGCTATCGAATACAGAAATAGCGATCTAACAAGTGACTTTGGATACTCTATTACGTTTGAGAAAAAACTTGCAGAGGGCGGGATCAAGCCAAGTTATGGTTATAAGCAAATTGGTGATGAGAAGAGTGTATTTGTTAACTTACTTTATCGTTTTTAATTGCAGAAAAGGTTAACAAGTTGGCCTCTTTGAGACAAGTTTTGCGGTACTATTTATTAATTTTCAGTATGATGGCCTCCAACCAGATAAAAGATAAAAAGAGGAGGCCACCGATGCGTACATATTGGAAGTGTCAGATTTTTGTGTTCTTAGCAATGATCTCAACCAACATGTTTACTGCAATATTAATGTTTGATCTCGGTGATGAAAGATTATTTCTACTATTCCTTCGCACGATATTAGGTGCACTTAGTTTTATATTAATTAGTCACTTTGTACTTCGTAATTTTGCGAAACGCTGGGCAGTATACCGAGGTAAAGCAAGAGCGAACCTTCTTACATTGATGCTGATATCACTCATGTGTGCCCCTTTGCATTTTGCGCTCGGCGTCAAACTTGTGAAGCAGGTTGTTACAATAGAAAGTACGGAAGAAGTGTCTAGTCTAAGAATTCATGACAATGATGAGGCGCTCGGAGGGGAAAAAGTAAAAACCAGTGACTTGGCGACACTACTATTTTATATCGGCTACTTTTGGCTTTGGTCAGGTTGCTATTTGGGGATTGTTACAAGGCGGGAAAAGAGAGTGTTAGCAAAGCAACTTCAAGAACAACAGTTAGCCAATCTTATGAATCAGGTAAACCCTCACTTCCTTTTCAATTCCTTGAATACGATCCGAGCGTTGATTTATCAAGATAAAGATAAGGCCGCAGAAGTGGTAACTCAGCTCTCAGAGCTATTTCGCTATAACTTAATGCAGGATATGCGAGCACTGGTCACTTTAAAAGAAGAGTGGAAAGTATGTGAGGATTTTCTTGGTATAGAACAAGTGCGACTAGGTAAGCGCTTATCAGTTACAACTCAGGAACTAGAGAGCTTTTACAATATTCATCTCCCCAGCATGTCGCTGTTTACTTTGTTAGAAAATGCGGTGAAACACGGTATTGCACATCTGCCAAAAGGAGGGGAAATTGCAATTCAGGTGGTTAGAAAAGCGCAAAATATTCACATCTCAGTGACTAACCCGTATGATCCCACTCGCGTTCAAACTGGCACCCAGCAGGGGCTAAAGAACATTCAAGCGCGTTTAGCCTTGATGTATAACAAAAGTGCAAAGTTAACAGTAAATGATGGCGGTGGGCTTTTCCAGGCCACATTGGAGATCCCGTATGAATCAAAAAACAACAATTAATGTGATGCTGGTTGACGATGAGCCGTTAGCAAGGGTGGAATTGAATCGCTTGCTAAAAGCCCACCCGCAAGTGAAAGTCGTTGCTGAAGCTGAAAACATTATGGAAGCGGCACAATTATTAGAGCTACATACGATAGATGCCTTATTTTTAGATATTGAAATGCCTGGCGGCACAGGCATTGAGTTGGCGCAGCAACTGCAAGGTGAAATACCTATTGTGTTTTGTACTGCGTATAACGAGTTTGCTGTCGACGCTTTTTCTCTTAATGCAGTTGATTACTTATTGAAACCAGTGGTGGCTACTCGGCTGCAAACCGCACTCGACAAGCTTCAGGCTTTGGCCGACCAAAGCGAGTCTGCTGCTCTTGAGGATGAGTTTAAACTGATGGTAAAGATCGCAGATAAAATGAAGATTATTCAGCTTGGTGATATTACACGTTTTGAGAGTATTGGTAATCACGCTGCTATTTACACCGCTCAGGGTAAAGCTTATCTTCACAGTTCGTTATCTAAAATTGAAAGTAGGCTCAATTCTAACCAGTATTTCCGCGCAAGTCGCAGTGATATTATTCGCTTGGACGCCATTGAAGAGTTAGAAGAAACGATTAACTATGGTTTACAAGCACAGCTTACCTACGGTGGTGAAGTTGAAATCTCTCGTCGCCAAGCGGTTAAGCTTAAAAAACAGATGAGTTTGGCGCTATAGCACCTACTCTATGCGTTGATACTCGTAATCTTCTTGTGCTTGCATTGCTTGAAATTGTTGTTTGCTAACAATATTCACCGACTCATGTAATTCCGAGAAAACGATCAGTGCTTCTCCGGATTTTAGTTGTGCTTTCACTTGCGCTACTTTGCTCTCGGTGCTGACTTCAGTATCGCCATAGTCTGTTCCTTCACGAAGCACATAGTGCTCAATAAGGTTGTCCAGTGTCTCTTGTGGAAGTTGTTGATAGGGAATGAGCATACTACTTAGCCTTACTATAAATTTGTTGTAAATACTGTGGAATAACGCTTTCTAGCCAAAACTTAGGTTTAAAGGGGTTACTTCCCGAAATAAACCCTACGTGACCACCGTGTGGGCTCACTGCAAGCGTCACTGGTGAGTTAACCTGAGCGGCTGTAGGCACGGCTTGCGATGATAGCATGGGGTCATCTTCGGCGTGTATTAGGAGTGTTGGTGTTGTGATCTGGGTTAAGTAGGGCTGCGAACTTGCTTGCGCGTAATAATCTTCCGCACCGTTAAAGCCATGTAGTGGTGCGGTTATCTTATCGTCAAATTGCCATAGGTCATTAATGGCATACAGAGCAGACTTGTCTATCCTAATTTGCGATTGGATGGTGTCTAGCTTACGTGAAAAAGACTTCTTCATCCTGTCTAGCAAGTATTTTTGATAGAGCTTAAAGCAGCTCTTTCTGATCACCTGACAAGAGGAAGAAAGGTGATAAGGCGCTGAGACGACGACGCCAGCCTCAAGACCGCTTTGTGATTTGGTTTCTCCCAAGTATTTGGCAAGTACATTACCGCCGAGCGAGAAACCAACCGCAAATAATGGCCGTTTAGGAAAGCGGGCTTTTAGCGTGTCTATAAAAAAGCCAAGATCTGAGGTTTCACCGCTATGATAAGCTCTAGCTTGGCGATTCACTTCACGTGAGCAGTTGCGAAAGTGCATCAATACGGCATCAAAACCATGGTGTACCAACGCTTTTAATAGGCCTTTTGCATAAAAGCTGTTGATATTACCTTCTAGCCCATGCAACACAACAACCAACGGTGCCGATTTATCGCCGTGTTTTGCCCATGCAAGTTCTAAAAAATCATCGTCTGGTGTGTCTAGTGTTTCATAGTCGACGGGCACTTGTAATCTAGGCCTGAAGAATCGCGGAAGTATGGTTTGGGCATGGCGGTTGCGCATCCACCAAGCGGGTTTAAATTCGTAATTGTTGGCTGTTATTGTTTTCATGGCTTGATTCATAATAGACACTGCGTCTTTTTGACGGTTGCTCGCAAAGCAAAGAAAGGAAGCTATCCAGTTGCAAAACAGGTTTTGGCCAGTTTAACGTATTATCAGGTGAGGGTTAAGCAAATAAAAAGCACCCGACCAGTAAACTGATAAGGTGCTTTGTGCGTCGTGCTTAATTCTGCAAGTTGGGGAACTACGCCGAGCCGATCTTCTACTACTTATTCTTCAATCGCCTCAAGGTAATACATTTTAATCTGTTCTATTGTTCGTTAGGTACTTCAGCGTCCATGACTTTTTTAATGAAAAAGTAGACGTAATAACAGCACAGCAAAATTACAATCCCTAAAAAGCCAAAAGACAGAAACAACACAGGGTCGGAAAAAAAGTCTCTAAAGAATACGTTCATGGCTGTGCCTCCTAATTTGTCGATGAATAAATAGTAGTGGAGGTCTGAGGGGCTTGATATGATCAAGATCAAGTTTCAATCCGGAGTGAAATTAAACCTAGGCAAAGGCTTGATCTCGATCAGGTTTTATATCTAAGTTGGGTAAATAACAGGGCTTATATTGATTGAATGGTTTAGAAGTCAGTCTTATTGAATAAAGCGTCGTACTCACTCTGGCTCAAATAGAGCAGCACATTGCTACATGATTGCAGTGGCGCAAACGAAAATCGCTTTAATGTCTCCAGCAATAGCGCTTGTTGACGCTTTTCAAGCTCAAGCTCTGCTGTCAGCATCGCAGCTCGTAACTTTTTATAGTTTTGGTAGTCTTGATGATGTGTTTTTAGGGTATGGCGGATCGCGCGTTGAGGTTGTAACACCGCTTGGTCAAACTGCTTAGCAGTCGTTACCAGTGCCGCTAGGGTTTCGGGGGTAATTGTCAGTGCTAAAGTGTCGAGGTAACAAAGTAATAAACAGAGGTTGATATTTTTGTCTGCAGCATCTTGCAAATTCAGCAGCCGCGATTGCATTTGCGGGCGGCTGTAGAATTCACAGGCAAACTGCCAAAAGTCTTCACGACTTAGCATATCTCTCCAGTCTCATCGAAATGGTTTTGCTTTTCTTCTAACTCTTCCAGTGCCATTAATAAGTTTTCTTCTGTGTCATTAAGCTCTGGGGTTATTTTGGCTTGTCTTGCCAGTAAGTCACTTAATTTTGCCTTGTTCTCGTCCGTGTATAGACTGTTGTCAGCCAAAGCTTGCTCAATTTCATCTGCTTGCTCAGTGAGCTTGTCGAGCTGTTTTTCGAGTTTTTCAATCGACTTTTTCAACGGTTGAATGGCTTTTCTGAACTCGGCTTCAAGACGCTTTTGCTCTTTACGGTTGGCATTAGAGTTTTGCTTTGTTTCAGCCTCTGAGGCGCTTGGTTTCGCTTGCTCTTTATTGGCATTCATAAGCCATTGGTAGTAGGCATCTAAGTCATAGCCGAACTGAGAAACGGTCCCATTATCAACTAAATAGTACTCGTCAGCGGTATTTTTCAGCATGTGGCGATCGTGGGAAACCGTTACCATTGCACCCTCAAAACCTTGTAAGGCCATCACAAGTGCGTGTCGCATTTCTAAATCTAGGTGGTTAGTCGGCTCATCGAGTAACAGCAGGTTAGGCTTTTGATACACTAGCATTGCAAGTACGAGTCGTGCTTTTTCGCCACCAGAAAACGGCGCAACGGGTTCGAGGGCCTTATCACCATGAAAAGCAAAACCGCCCAAGAAATCGCGAATAAGCTGCTCTGGTACTTTAGGGTCTAGACGTTGAATATGGGTAACCGCACTGGCCTCAAGATCGAGAGATTCAAGCTGATGCTGAGCAAAATAGCCTACATTTAATCCTTGGTGTTGAAACACTTCACCAGCTTGTGGAGTTAAATCGCCGGCAAGTAACTTGATTAGGGTCGATTTACCTGCGCCGTTACGGCCAAGTAACGCAATACGGCTACCTGGGACGAGGTTAAGCTTGATGTCATGCAAAATGGTAACGTCACCATAGCCCGCTTTGGCTTGCTCTAGTGTCATCAATGGATTAGGCAAGCTTGTTGGATCTGCAAATTCAAAATTAAATGGTGAATCTGCATGAGCGGGCGCGAGCATTTCCATGCGTTCAAGGGCCTTCACACGACTTTGCGCTTGTTTTGCTTTACTCGCTTTCGCTTTAAAGCGGGTAATAAACTTCTCTAAATGTGCAATCGTTTCTTGTTGCTTCTCGTAAAGCGCTTGGTGCTGTGCCATACGCTCTGCTTTTTGACGCTCAAACTGAGAATAGTGACCTTTATAGACGTTGATCTGCTGTTGGTCGATATGCCAAATCTCGCTAACAACCGCATCTAAAAATTCGCGGTCGTGAGAAATAAGCACTAATGTACCCTGATAGGCGCGCAAAAAGCGTTCTAGCCAATAAACAGCGTCCAAGTCCAAGTGGTTGGTTGGCTCATCCAGAAGCAATAAATCAGCATCGCGGATCAGCGCTTGCGCAAGGTTCAAGCGCATGCGCCAACCTCCAGAAAAGTCGCTAACGGCAAACTCTATCTGTTCATTGCTAAAACCAAGGCCATGGAGTAGTTCACCCGCTTTGGCTTCAATACTGTACCCTTTGATGTTTTCTAGCTGTTGGTGTGCTTTTGCTTGTAGTTCACCATCACCATCCCGCTCCGCTTGTTGTAGCTGCGTTCTCAATACATAGTATTCAGGGTGTCCCTGTAGTACATATTCGAGTGCGCTAATAGAGAGTGCTGGGGTTTCTTGTTTTACCGATGCAATAGACCAATCTTTTGGAATAGAAAAATCACCAGAATCGAGTTGCAGCTCGTCTTTTAGTAGCGCAAAGAGAGAGGATTTACCACAACCATTGGCACCGACAAGGCCCGCCTTATGTTGTGGGTAAAGCGTTGCATTAGCTTGTTTTAGCAGTGTTTTACTGCCACGAAGTAGCTCGATATCAGAAAGTTGGATCATAATTCTAAAAGTCTGTCTAAATTGCGCGCATCATAGCATGGATCCAATCACTTACTCCAAGCGTATCATGACAAATAAAATTAGGATAAAATGACAAACCTTAGACTCAGTGTTCATTAGAGGTGTCGAGTTGAAAGTTAAGAAGCGTTTTATTGCAGGGGCGAGTTGTCCAGAATGCCAAAAAATCGACGTAATGATGCTCTACAAAGAGCATGATGTTGAAAAAGTTGAATGTGTTGAGTGTGGCCATGTAATGTCACAGCCGAAAGACGCGGTACAGGCTTCTACACGCCAGTTTGAGCAAGTCATTGGGGTGTTCAAACCGGAGTGAGTGTTCACCCCGGTTTTCAATTAGTCTGTTAGTAGTGCGGTGGTGGTGGCTCTTGATGTTGAGGCATTAAACCCGGATCGCGGCCTTCTTTCATTTTCTCTGCCAATAGCTCAATTTGTCGTTGCATTTTAGCCAAGCGCTGCTGATGTGCCTTTAACTCTTCATTTAAGGTTTCGATTGTATCTTCTTGAAAGGCAAGCTTAGCCTCAAGCTCAGTAATTCTGTTTTCGATTTCATTCATGGCTTTTTCACCTGCGCAAATTTTTCCAGTAGTCCGCTGGAACTTTCGGTTAACAGTGCAGTGTCTCGGTCTTGAAAAGCAACGTCAAATACAACCGCAGACTTGGGGCGGCTCCCCTCCCGGGGTTGTACACGCCAAGTTTGCAATCGTTCGCCATCACTCACTTGCCATAAAATAAGCTCGCGGTTAGGTGAGCCGGTAGCCAAGAGCGTTGCGTCTTGATTAAAGCGCACTGCACTGAAAATTTTCTGGCGAGCAATATACTGTAATTGCGCTTTGAGATCACCAGAAGTTAATTGCCAAATGCTCGCTTTTTTCATGCTATCTGCGGTAAAAGCAAATCTTCCTTGGTCGTCTAATGCAACTTTGGTCACGCGACTTGGGTGGTTAAAGCGATGGATCACTTGCCCCGTTCTAGTATCCCAAAAGTAAGCGGTATAGTCGTTGCCTCCGGTTAAGGCAAAGTGACCATTGGGAGACATGGCAATAGAATTGATATTTTCTTGATGTCCAAGGAACTCTATTCGCCTTCCACTCTCTAAGTCGAGGTGAACGACAACGTTATCACTGCGGGCATAGAGTAAATATCGGCCCGCATTGCTAATTGCGATATCTCGAATAGTGCCAGACTCGATCTCAAAATATCCTAGGTTTTGGCCGCTTTCGATGCTCCAGATGGCGAATGTTTTATCAGTGGCAGTGACGGCCGTGGAGTTGTCATTAGCTAAAGCTAGTGAGTGTATGAGATCATCGGGGGCATCAGAGTGTCGCCATTGAAATTTGAGGCCTTGCTCTTGATTATCCCAAAGTACGGCCCCATGCTCTATGGAAGAAACAAGGCTGTAGTGACCGTCCGCAGAGATAGCAGCAGAAAATGCGCCTCTGCTAGCATGTTCTACGGTCATAACGGCTTTTGAAGTATCAGGGCCACAGCCGGTTAAGGTGAAGCAACTGAGCATCGCGCATGCAAAGAGGAGGCTTGTCCACTTAATGTTGACGAGTTTGACCATAAATTAGGTAAATCCTCCTTAACTCCGAAGTCTACAACAGGTAGACTAAAGGCACTAAAAACAAGATATTATTTTGATATTAGCGTATTAAAAGCGTAATGTCGTTACGCGATAATGGCAAGCAAATGCATATTGGCATTCTGATCAGAGAATGTTAATGTGGCTAGCACCTTTTCTTATTAATATAAAATTAACAATGGCACCGCATATCAAGCTCTCTTGCGCGAGCATTGGTGTTTTGATAGTAGGGACTGTCGGAGAGTTGAGAATGAAACAGACGATTAAACTGTCACTCGTTGCTGCTTCAGTGTTAGCACTAGTAGCATGTAATAAAAAAGCAGAAGAGCAGAAGCCTGCTGAAGTTAAGCTTGATACAGAAGTGCAACAGCAAGCATACGGTATCGGTGCTTCAGTTGGTAACTTCTTGCAAAAAGACTTAGCGGATAAAAAAGAGCTAGGCATTGAGCTTGATCAAGAGTTACTCATGCGTGGTTTTAAAGATGCACTGGCTGGTGAAGCTAAGCTGGATGAAGCAAAAATTCGTGAAGTACTCACTTCACTAGATTCTTCTGTTCGTGAAAAGCAAGCTGCTAAGGTTGAAGCTGACGCGAAGAAGAATAAAGAGGAAGGTGATAAGTACCTAGCTGAAAACGCAAAGAAAGAAGGCGTTCAGGTAACTGAGTCAGGTCTTCAGTATGAAGTGCTAAGCGAAGGCGATGGTAAAAAGCCTGTTGCAACAGACAAGGTGACAGTACACTATAAAGGTACACTGCTAGATGGTTCTGAGTTCGATAGTTCTTACGCACGTAATGAACCTGCCACTTTCAACCTAAATCAAGTTATTGCTGGTTGGACTGAAGGTCTACAGTTAATGAACACTGGCGCTAAGTATAAGTTTACGATTCCAGCGGAGCTTGCATACGGCACTCGTAACCTTGGTAAAATTCCAGCTAACTCAACACTGGTATTTGAAGTTGAGCTGCTAGGTATCGAAGACGAAGCTGAAGAAGCTGCTGAATAATTTGGCAGTGTCTGCAAAGAAAAAGGTGAGATAGCTATCT
>NZ_PNDS01000111.1 GCF_005886535.1 Pseudoalteromonas sp. S2755 | reverse complement strand
CGCCTTTCGCTTTTGCTCAGCGCTTGCAGTGGAGCTATCAAGTATTCTCTTGTGATTTTCCATTGCAGCTTTGGTTTTATCCAAAGCCGCAGCAAAGCGGTTTACTGCATCGCTATTAATGTCTGTGGCAGGCTTGAGTTTATTCGCAGCGTTAACTAGTTTATCCAGCTCTGCGGTTAAACCCAGTGCGGCCGCAGCTGCCTGAACCGATGCTGGCACAGTTTGGTCTGTGGCGCCGGCGGCTTCAATTGCAGCCTGCGCCCATTTCAAAAAGGCGGCTTGTTGCATCGCAACTGGCTCATTGCTTTGTTGGAGTAGTTCAAACGCACCTTGCAGCTTTGTGGCTGTCTTAGTCAGTGCATCAGCACTGGTGATACCCAGCTCTTTATAGGCTTTACTTACATCATTGGTCAGATATGCTTGGCGCTCTAGCGATTCACTGTGTGCTGTAAACTTCGCTTTTAATGAGTCGAGTAACACTAGCTGTTGGTTATACTCTTCTCCAGCACCAGCGAGCGCGGTACGTGCCGACTCTATGGATTGGATAAAACCATCAACACCAGCGCGCACGCCATTTAGATTTTGCGCCTGTTGCTCTAATGTTTCGATCACACGCAGCGCTTCAGGTACGGTGAGCCTAAGCAACTCTTGGCGCTTACGCTCTTCTTCAGCGGCAATGCGTGTAGTTTCAGCAAGTCTTTCTAGCTTTTTTGCAACACCTTCATACAAACCGGTTGTCTCATTAAGCACAATGAGGCCGTCAGCAAGCGCTTTGTCAAAAGACTGCATATTGGTAATAGCTATGCCGGTGCTTTCGCTTATATTTTTAAACTCTGCTGCCAACTTAGCTGCAGAAAGCTCCGCTTCTCTTCTGCTTTTATTTACTTCATTTTGAATAAGAATGAGCTTCTTGTATTCAAAATATAAATTCGCTAGTTGATCAATAAGAATTGTATATGCGCTTATTGCACCAACTGACTTAAGAATGTTTCCTAACCGGACGCTCGATTTTGATGTTGCTTCAGTCTGCTGGTTAACGGTTTTTAGAGATATGACGTAGCTTGCCAGCGAAGTCATAGCAGCCCGAGCACCAGAAACAACATTACTAAAATATGTGCCTACCTTTAATGCCAACCATACTTTGATTAACGATGTAATTTCTTCTTTGTAATCAACGATAGTGGATATTGCTGATTTTATTGACTCACCAGTGGCAACGATCGTGTCACTAATCGATTTGGCCCATCGTTTTAGGCTGCCATCAGAAGCCATTTGGGCAAATGATTTATTCAAATCATTTATCTGAGACTTTAACCAATCCATTGCACCAGATTGCGCAATTAAATTATAAAATTGATCTAGATTGTCTTTGGCATTAGAGACCTGGCCGCTAAATAGTGCCATTTGATCGGCTGCAGCACCCGCACTAGTTCGCCCCATCTCATCAATAAGCTGCTTAATAACATCGCGACCCAACTGCCCCGCACTCGATAACTTTTGCAGTTCCTGAACATTTTTCCCAGTCACATTTTGCAGCATATCCCACACTGGCACACCACGTTCAACGAGCTGTAAGATCTCTTCCCCTTGTAATTTTTGCTTAGCCCAAGCTTGGCCTAAAGCTAAGGAAATCCCTTCAACTTCTTGAAATCCACCGCCCAACTTTAGTGCGCTATCCGTTATCGACTGTAACGTCCCATCCATTGGATCAAGACCGAACGCTTTTAATTTGACAAACGCCTGGCTTACTTCAGAAAGTTGGAGTGGTGTGCTTTTTGTAAATTCTTTAATCCACTGACTTGCCTGTCTTCCGCCAGCGATACTGCCCATTAGTCCATTCATTTGAACAGCTAACAGCTCAAACTTACTTCCAACACTGAATACATTGCTTAGGCTTTCTGTCAGTTTATCTAGTCCAATATAAGCAGCGGCCATTGAGATAAGATCACTGGTAGCCAGTGAGATGTTCCCACTATAATCCTTAGCACTGCGGCTGGTGCTATCTAGTGTTCTTTTTTGTTTGCTTAGTTTTTGGCTAACTGAGTCAAGAGCCTTTGTCGCTCCAAGTTGTTTTGTTTCTAGCTTTTTATAAGCGTCACCCAAATTGATTAGATCTACATTTTGCGAAGCTAGCTTCTTTTCTAACTTAGCAAACTCTGAACGTCCTTTATTTAATGAGGACGCCAACTTATTAACCCCTGAACGGCTATTTTTAAGGGCTAAATCGTGCTCAGAAAGCACTCGGATAGAGTCTTTATATTCATTACTAACACGCTCAACTTCTGTACGCTGCTCCTGTATTGATTGATTTAGCGTAGTACTCGCTCTCCCAGTACTATCAAACTCATCTTCTAGTTTTTTTAACGCTAGTTCCGCGTCTGATAGTGACTTTTCTAATCGTTTTGAAGACTGAGAGGCATCTTTTTTGGCTCGGCTGAGTTCCGCTGCCTTTATAGACGCTGCTTGATATGATTTTTGATTTTCAACTAGGGATTTAGATAGCGCTTGATAACGTAGTATTGATTGTTTCTGAGCTTCGTCGCGTGCTAATTCTGCATTGAGGATTTCAATTGTCTTTTCAAGTTTTGATGCTTCCTTCTCCGCCGTTTTGGTTGGCGCAGATAAGAGATCTCGCCCTTTAATAATAAATTCAACAACTTTGTTTTTAAAAGACATTTGAAATACCCATAAAAAAAGCCCCAATATTGGGGCTTTACATAGTTAGTAGTTTTTTATTCTGGTGTAATGACATCTAGTAGATAGTCATAATCTTTACCGGCTGCAATTGACGCCACGCCTTCAAACTCAGGTGATAAATATTCATTTTGCACCAGGTTTAATGCACCGCTCGAAGAAAGTTGAGCTAGCGGGATCTCCAAGTGAATTGGCTCCCCAGTATCAACATTTTCGCCTGTCATGGTTATGGCCCAATTTACTTCTTGAACTTGACCACCTTTTAACCGGTTGCCTGCAAGTGCTAGGGCTTGGAAGTCGATATTTACAACTCCACCTGATTCAATGGCTCCGCCTTTGACAGGACGAATTAGGCCGGCCGACCAATTAACTTCATAGTCAACCCCATCAACAAGTTCAGTGGTCGCTTTCATTACTTTCCAATTTGTGGAAGTAATATGCTTTGCACCCAGTGAAGTCCAAGTTCCATCAGCTCTTAAGTCGTACGGTTCACCCGAAACACTCGCGGCTTGCTGATTCAACACTCCAATTTCAGCACCTAGTGAGTCCGCTAGTAACGCTGCATCTACTTCGTCAAACTTCATTGATATTTTGGTTGGATTAGCACTTTGCACCTTACCGAGCGATTTTCCATAAGTAGCTTTGTTTTTGGATGGCCGAATAATCTCTTCCATATCTGGTTCAATGGTCAATTGCTCGGCGTTAATTGGGCCAAATAACCCACCTTTAGCTACGCCTTTGTTGTTTGTTCGCTGTAAAAATACTTCACCACGCAGTAAAAAACCTGCCATGAGTTACTCCTTAGCTATAAGTTAATTTCAATGTAAAAATGGCTTTTGCACACCTATCGTGTGATTCTGGCGGGACAAACTTGACACTCTCTGTCATTTCAAAGTTAATAGCTGCGCCTGACACCGCGCTGTTAACTGTGGTTTTGCTATTCAACACCCCTTGAGAAATACTTTCAGACAACTGGATTAATTCTTCATCGGGCGTAATTTCCGGCACAGAATCTCTGGTGCTATTAACAATCAAAACCGCGATAAAATCTAAATGCTTCAGCTTTTTGGTTGGAAGTAGTTCCACAGGCTGAACCACGATTTTTTTTGCTTGGCCTTTTGTCAGCTTATGTGGAACATAGAAGCCTCTTTCGGTCGGTGCGTACTGACTAAAAAAAGTTTTTGCCCTATCTAAAAGTTCGTTAGCCTCCATATAATTTTTCATACCTCTTGTTGATGTGTTCGATCACCTTCGAGTAACTGCCGTCACGAACATTTGCCATAGCACCAGCGATGCTCGGGCCATACGGAACGGATGGTATTCCCCTATCCTTATCCCCCTTGTCTCGATACCCCAATAGCAGATTGTTATTTTTGCCCACAAAGGTAAAAGCACCGCCCCAGTGACTCGTTTTACCTCTGAGGAATGCGCCCATGTAGCCTGCCAAGACTTGTTTCCCTGAGATAGTTTTACTTTGTCGGTATACTGGCTGTTGAACAAAGTTCAATGCACTGCTCAATCGATGCCGAGCAGATACTCTTAGCTCAGGAATTTGGATATCGGTTGTAACCGCTAGACGCTGATCAATATATTCACGGTGTTTAAATGAATACCGCTCGTATATTGCGTCAACCAGTACGTTTTTAGCGAACTGCCCACTTTGCGACATTGCGCTGAATAGTGATCGGGTGCTCGAGTAACGTAGCTCCGCTAATTCGCTGCTTAATCGCATTGATTGACTACAAATGTTGTCGATATTTCGTCTTGTGAGTACAGCTCTGTCAGCAAAAACTCAACGTCATTAACGAGGCATCGCTCTTGTAGCTGAGGGCGACACTGTGAACGAAAAAAGCGAATCACGGTTATGTGTTCCCGGATTTCTCCACTATATGGATCGGGTTTATCTCGATATCGCTGATCTAGTTCGACCACTATCGGTGCGCCGTCGTACTCAGCCTGCTCACCCGAACACATTGCCAGCTTCTCCTCTCTTTCTAGGCTTTTGTTCAAAGCGGATTTAAGCAGTCTCACCTCGCTTGACTCCTTTGATTTTCAGCGCCTCTTCTGCCTGTACTTCAGTCAACTTGTTTATGCCTGGCAAAATAACAAACTTTGTACTCTCATCTTCAGTTAGCTGTGCTATCACTTTTCCGTGTAAATCACTAATGACTTTTACGAACGTCGATGTAGCTAGCTTTTCAGTTTGCTGTATGCCATCAACATCGACTAATCTACTTTGGAGTTCTTCGATTTGCTTTCTAAGCTTTGCCTCTGTTTTCTCAGGAGTGACTTCTACACCTAGCTTTAATGAAAGCTCAGTTATTTCTTGTGTTAGATTTTCTATATTAGCGCTCATAAACCCTCGCAAAAATATGGCCGCATTTCGCGGCCATTTGTTAGATTAATTTGATAACTACAAACCCATCCGGGTCTGTGTTTGCCATTAGAGGTGCTGACTTAGTTACAGTATATGTTTTTGCGACGTCCCCAGTTTCCTTGTACACCTTCTGGAATCGATCCGTTTCATGCATCCCAGCTTCAATTGCGTCGTCATCCAAAATTGCACCATACATTCGAGCCAGTTCAATTGCAGTGTGGCCGAGAATGTATGTATGGTCGTCTAGGTAGTTCTCTTTTACTCCATTAACCAACCGATACCCGGTATAAACCACCACCAAAACATCGCCCAAATAACCTTTATAGGAGACATCTTTACCCAAATCTTTCAGCGCAGTTTCCAGCTGTGAATTTGAGCCGCGACGGGTTTCCAGCTTTTCTCTAACCTTGTCGAACTCAAGTAATAACGCCCAGCCTTTTTGGTCTGTAATTAGGATGTTTATTCCATGCTCTGAAGCGGTGGCATACTGCTCAATGTCTCGTTGAGGGTCATAAGTTGCCCGGTCTTTGTTTACCCAAGAGGCTGCACCGGATAGAGAAATTTGGTTATCAACACTGCGGTTAAAATTGACGTTAATTGGCTCCGGTAGCCCCTCGCCTTCACAGGTGTAGTTGCCATCAACGACAGCGCGAACGGCCATCCACTCCTCGGTTTGTTCAATGGCTTTTTCTTCATCAATCAGATTTTGAGTGATAATGGCACTTCGGCGCTGAGTTAAGCTTAAATCCCCAGTGAATGACTCACCAGGACGTCGTTTTAAGGTTTTCTTTACGTCTACATCGTGCTTAGGTTTGAGTGATGCGGGGGTGATCTTAGTTGTGGTGTGTCCACGGGTTTTAATCACCTTCCCATTAACTTCAGGAGCCACAAAAACCGCTGAGTTAACGGCCTCCTCTACCTTGTCCATGTCCACTTCTTCTGTTTCAAAGGTGTACATGTGAGGGAAGAACAGGGATAAAAAAAGCGAAGATACCTTCGCTTTCTTTTTCTGTACTACGCCATAGAGCGCTCGTGGTGTGAAAGTTTGATCTGCCATTTATGTTCCTTAACTTAATACGTTACCGATTGCGATAGGTGTACCATCAAAAGCCGCGAGCTTTTGTGCGGCTGTTATCCCTTCAGGCCAAGAGATGATTGCTTCATTGAAGTGCCCGCCATCGAAATAGGGGGCGCTTTTAGCTCCCGTCGCGGTATCGACCACCCCAACCGTGAGAAACAGGGCCCGTTCTGAGCCGTCATTAGCAGCGGGGTCCCATTTTTTAAGCTCTCCCGTTGCTGTGATCCGACCAACAGGGGATCGCGCTGTCAATGTTTGGCTGGCTGCAAACGCCCCAGTGTTTTGTGTTAGTGGTCTATCACCAGCGGTTAGTTGTTCAAATTCTAAAGTTTCCATCGTTTTACCTTGCTTAGTTGCCAAATACTTGATCGTGGGCGCTTAGAAGTGCTTGTTCTTCTCTCTCGTAGTCTGAGATCTCTTCTACATCTCCCGAAGTCTCTAAATCTGGCTGAGGTTCGCTTTCCATTGCTGCATCGAGTGCAGAGGATAAATTATCACTTTTCGATTCAGGCTCAGCTTTGGGAGATACCTGCAACATTGCGACAGACTCAGTGGGACTCATGGCGCTGGATAATGCCAAGTGCATTGCTAATTTTTGCCGACCGTGAGCGTGTTCACTATTGAGAATTTCACCTATTCGTTGGCGCTCTAGCGTGGCTCCTTCAAGCTTTGCAGCATCAATATCAGCCTGCGTTAACTGCGCCTTGTTTGGCTTTTCTGAAGGTGTTGGATTTTCTTGCTTTTCTGACATGCTTACTCCAATTGAGTTGTTTGATTTAATGACATCAAGCAATATAGGAACAGCTTCATGTCCATTAACGAGTTTATTTGCAAAGCCGACATCAATAGCTGCCTGACCTGTGTAAACCTGTGCCTGCGTGTCTAAAACCGCTGATTTACTCATGCCAATTCCGCTAGCAACTAGCTCAGCAAACTCATCGCGGGTTTTGTCTAGGCGAGATTGAATACTTTCTCTGATTTCAGGGGGTAATTTACTGTAGGGGTTACCATCAATTTTGTGATCGCCGGAGTGAATAAGCGTAATTTCCACCCCTTCCTCTTTGAGTTTGTTTTCAATTGAGCTATGAGCCACTACTACACCAACGGAACCCGCACGACCTGATTGCGTTATCCATCGTTCAGTACAGGCCGAAGCAAGTGCCATTGCTGCGCTGCACATGGTGTCATAGCACAGTGCATAAATGGGCTTCACTTCACGCAGTTTTTTAATCTGGTTTGCACAGTCAAAACAGCCTGCGCCTTCCCCGCCCGGAGAATCAATATCTAACATGATGGCTTTGATATTCGGATCAGCAATTGCGTCATTCAATCGGGCAGATATACCATCGTAACCCGTCGCGCCTGACACTGGTTTGATGTAACCATATTTGTGCAACAACGTGCCTGACACAGGAAGTATGGCTAAACCATTGACGACCTGATAGGGACGGTCACGCTCTCTCGGCGAGCTGAAAGAAGATGACAGCTCAATCAACTGCTGCTCTTTTAGCTCGTTGCCGTTTACATCGATTAGCTGATTGACTCCTGCACGCAATGAGAGTGAGCCAAAAAATGTAGCAGCGTAGTTAGGCTCTAATAATTGAGGTTGGTTACATGTCCGACTAAGAATATGTAAATAGGAATTGTCATGCTGCACTCTGTTGTTCTCCGCTATCATTAGATGGATCAAAAGCCATTACCTGCATCCAGCTAGGCGGCGGTAACCCTTTTGCTTTTCGTTCTTGGATTTCTCTGGCTTGCTGCTCGAAGACTTCTTGATAGTCTTCACCCATCAGTGCAAGCTCTTTCTCATAAGTGGACAACCCTGATTCAATTCGTAAGATCGCTTCTTTCACTTCTTTCAGACCATCAATAGATAGCCTTCCGGCGCCAATCCACTCACACCGCGTCCACGCTTCTTTTCGTTCATAGAAACTGAAGCGAGATTTTGGTGGAACAAGTATTCGCCTGTGCAAGGCTTCTTCGAGCCAATTAGCAAAGACCAGAGAAGCAAATCGAGCGGCTATGGTTTTTCGTTTACCCATCGTGTAGCGGAATGACTCATTAAAGCTGGCTCGCGCGCTTGAATAATTTACTTTTGAATAGTCTCTCGCGATTTGTTCGTAACTCATCCCAAAACCAGAGGCAATAAAGCGAAGCATTGACGACTCTAATTCCGTGAATCCGTTATTCGCATTGTGACTCTGAGTAAACTTGAGTTTTTCACCAGGTACTAGGTGAGGGATCTTCGCTCCATTCATGCGGATGTTGGCAGCATTGTGGTACTCGCCCATATAGGTCATCCACTTTTGCATTTGTTCTGCGCCATTACCGCCGCTGATAAGTTGAAATGCTTGCTCTGAGTCTAGCTCGGACTCAATTACAGCTGCATACATTGCATTGATAATTGCATTTTGCAGTGTCGTGTTTTGCAGGTGGCTCAAACTCTGCATTTGCTCCATCATTGAAAGTAGTAGATTGGCTCCGCGTGATTGCCCTGCCTCTAGAGGCTCAAATACATGGATAAATTGAGATCTTCCCCATCGATTTTCCCGCGCTACAAATTTCCACCGTCCACTATATCTATCTAGCTCGCCATATTCGTTAAATGCATCTTGTTTAACCCAATACCCTAGCGCGGCGTTATGACGATCAACCATAACCCCACCACGGAGCCGGCTGTTGTTCATTTTTCCGTTTGGGTTCGATATACGTTTTGGTGAAAGCAGTTTAATCGCAGTTTTAAACATTGCAGAGGGGCGCGAGATCCATTCGCTCACCGCCATTCCTTCACCGTGATGACAATGGGCTGCTGCTACGGCTCTAACTAACATGGTAAACGTGCGTTTACGTTCAGCGTCAATATAGCAATAAGGCGACTCGGCATACTCGATAAATGCTTGCTCAGCTTCTTTCATAAAGGCCCGAGCACCACTTTCTTCCATGCCCAGTAACTTGTAATTTAAACGATAACTTGGGCGGAAAAGGCTTCCCACCACATTATCAATGTGCATTTGAACGCCACCGTGTGCAATGGCATTATTTCTGACCAAATCATCAGCTCGTGCATTACCCATCTCAAGAGAAGGTAAAAGCGCAGCGTCAGCTGTTCGGCTCGGTGGGGTCCAGTTTCTTAGCTGCCCTCCAAACCCAGTTCCACCACCTGTGTAGCTTGAACAGTATTCAGATAAAGGCGTCATTCCATCAGGCGCTAATAAATCACTCATAAACAAAAACCCATTGCACCACGGCGTCTAGTTGAAACGCCATTAATTAATATTTCTAACTCATCGATATAGGCTTTTAAGTCAGATTTATTAACTTGTGAAAACTGTGTAACACGCCCATTTCTTGAAAACGACACAACAGCCTGTCCCGTCATTAAATCGTGATAAGCCTGCTTTGCTTCTGAAAGCTGTTGTTTTAGTTCGTCTGTAATCATTGCGCACCTAACTTTTTCCCCAGCTCAGCAAAAGAGGCTGCCGCCGCTTGCTGGACACTTTTTTCGGTTTTATAAATGGAAAGATCGAGTGAAAATTTTTCGATGGATACTTGTAGTGCTGCTAGCGCATAGTTAAAACAATCTAGCGCCTCATTCCGACGTCCTTCATTGTCATAAACAAAGATCACACCCTGCTTTGTCTTTTTTGGTTTCCGTATTTCAGATACAAGCTGCTTGCATACCTCCTCATTACAAATTCTGTCATCTTCGGGTAGATGAATTGCTCGCTGCTCGTAAAGTGGAACTTCGATATCTGCATAAAAAATGTCTTTGGCGGTATCAGTACCCACCTGCACAATGTAGGTTCCCGTCTTTTTGTTTACTTGCATCGGCATGGTTTGCACTGGTTGCCCGTAACTGCTCGCACCACGACACGGTATAAATCGGAGTAAGCCAATCCGCTTTGATAGCTTGTATACTATTTCAGCCCTGTGGCCTGCCAAATCCCAGCAAACTCTTGATATATTTAACGATTCACCATCTTCACGTTGATATCGCCTATCACAGAACTCAACTACAGCATCCTCGACCTCAGAATCTCGCGGATCGCCCATACAAATAAATCTATCAATTAAGTATTTGCGATTATCTGCAGTGAATCCCCAAACGTATCCCTCCATTCGATTGTCCTGTGTATCGCCGCCGCAGGTAAGATAAACCACATCATTAGGGACTTGAGCCTTGTATTTTTCTCGGCGCTGTAGCAATACCTCATGGTCAAGGCGCTTTGTGTTTACCGGGTCAAAATGAAGACCTAGTGTTAAGTTAATAAACGCCTGTAGTTTGTCTGGATCACCTTTTATGTCTAACCATTCGCGTACTATTTCCGCCCACCCTTCCGTTAGGTTGAGTGAATAAAGCGCGGAACATTTGATACCCACACGCCGAGGGGCTTTAACTTTGATGCCAGCTTCATTGAAGAACGCTAACCCATCCTCGGTCCATATTGAGGTTTTTTCACAGATCCACCGCCCCGTACTTTCCATGCGTGGCAAATGGCGATACTCAATTTTGCCTCGCTTTTCTGACTCTTGGCACTTTCCATTTTTGCATAGGTAATAAGCACTAGCGGCTTTTGCTTCGCCACCTATTAAACCTTGCTCCCACTTCATACCGAACGGAGAGTCTTTGTCACCCCACTCAAGTGATTGAAGCGTGCCGCAATGTGGGCATGGAACATGAAATTTAAATACGGCGTCAGCTTCGAGCATTAGGCGCTCGATAACATCACCAGAGAAAACAACGGTAGAGCCAAAAATTGCCTTACCAAAGGCCGCGCCCTGTATCCGTTTTAGCAGGACTTTGAGGTTGTCACCTTCACCGCCATTAATTGAAAATGCACCGATTTCATCACCGACCACAACCTGCTTTGTCATGGCTCTAAAATTGTTCGGACTTTCAGCGCCTCTTACATCGATTGAGAAACCTGTGCAGATTTTTTTCTTTTTAGTGTTGTTTTCGTTGTTTAGTGACCAATCAGGAAAGGCGCTCTGTATAGCTGGAACCACTGGCAATAATGGGTCCATTTCATTGAGTACAAAATCTTTTGCTAGCTGATCGTTTGGTTGGTAAACCACCGAACTTCGTTTTTTATGAACACCTAGATACCATAAAGCGCCACACAACATTTTTGTGTAACCAAATCGAGTTGGTTTTTGAACAGTAATAATGTTTATCGCATCATTACCCATCATGTTTAAAATGGCTTTTTGTACTGGTTGCGTTGTCCAGCGTCCGGGAATTTGACTTGATCCCTCTGGTAAGAAAAAGTGTTCATCACACCACTCAACCGCCGTTTGTGGTATCTGAGTTTTAAGTGGACTCAGCCCCCTCCTCACTGCTAACCAGATCGCTTGCTTCGTAGCTAGAGAGATCTGGTTCAATGTGTGCTACCTCATTTTTGCTAACAGCAATAATCTTTTGAATGACTTCAATGGCTTCAGGGGGCATGTCGGGCCATGCCATTTTTAGCCTTGGTAAAAGCGCCTCAAGATTTGACGCCATCGCTACACTGACCAGCTCAAGCGTTCTTGTGATCAGCTCTATTGGCGCAAAACGTTTTTCTTTAACTTCAAGGTCAAATTCCTTGTGCGCTATGTCCATTTCACCTTTACGAATCTTGATCTTCTTTTCCGCTATTTCTAACGCCTTTTCATCACTTCCAAGATCTGACGTCGTAGAGGTAATTGACCCATCTCGGTTTAATGACGAACAGGCTACCAACCACCTAGATATTGATTGATAGCAATAACCGCTTCGCCCTTTGCTGGCGGGGAATCCGGGGATTTTTTGCCAATTTCTAATAGTGCGCTCATTTACATTAAAATAGGCTGCAACTTCACGCTGTGTTGCCATAGAAAAACAACCTTTTTTTAGGTGTGAAATAGGTTAAAAATAGGCTTGAGAAAGCGGAAACGGAAAAGCCCAAAAACGGCATTTTTTAAAAACGCGAGACACCCCGCGTGTTTTCTACCCGCATTACTTAGGGGTACACCCAGAAAGGACCCTTTTATTTTCAGTCACTTAGACTTCAGGAGTTCGTCTAGTTTTTTGTCAATTGAATCCAATCTCTTTTCAATCCGCTTTTGATCTTCAACACGTTGAGCTTGGACATGGGATATTGATTGAGTATTTACAGCTATACGTTTGTCCATATCAGATAGCACCCATAATCCTGATACAACAAGAGCCACAGTGGTAATTATATGAGCTACATTGATCTCCTTTTTCATATGCCATTGCTCTGATTGGCTCACTTGGTAACTCCTTTAATCTTTTCTACTGTTCTTAGGCTAGCTAGCCCTAACATACCCAGTGTTAACTCAAGCATTACATCCAGTGGTAACTCTGGTGCGCCTGCTTCTGGCCATAGCCATTGCAGTAATGGGTTAATTACAAATGCAAACAGAAAGCCTAAGCCACATACCCACATTAGGAATGGCCTAGCTCCTGCGACAAACACACTTCTATGTGATGCGCTTACAGCATTGATATGCGCCTGTACTTCACGAGATTTTGAAACTAGCCGAGCTTTTAACAGCTCATGGTTTAGCACTTCCTCTTCACTCGTAATTAGCTCATCAAGAATACTGCCCACCGCATCAATTGGGCCAACTGCTTTAGATGTAAACAAGTCACGAATCCAGCTCATGTCATACCTCCGACTAAATGAATAGAATTAAACCTATCGTTTTAACTATCTGCGTGATTATTTGTGCGTATGCTTTTATTCGCTCGGTTTTTGCTTTGTACTTCTCAAGCTCATCACTTTTTTGAGGTCCATTTTTTTGATTTAAATTATCATTAGACATGTTTTAAACTCCTAATTTTTATTAAATTAATTAGGAATTTAAAGGTGTTGAATTTCTCGGTTAACTAAGTTTTTTAAAAAATTTTACTACCAATCTCCAGTGCTCATTTGGATTGCAAGTTGCTGCGCTCGGATTGGTGTTTGCCTAGCCCATAAACTGTTTAGCATTTCCTCTGATGCTTGGTCGTAATCACCCATTTTCACAAGTGCCAATGTCTTACTGAACTTCAATAGGCCATTAAAGCCCAATTGATAAGCCATGTTGAGTAAAACGGCCTTCCGTGGCTCGTTTAGTTTCGTGTACCAGGAGAATGATTGCTTAAGCCTTGATTCGACTTGTTCAACTCGATGAACCAGTAATAGCTCTGCTTCATCTTCTGTTATTCCAGCTTCTACATTAAAACCATATCCAAATGTGAGTTTTCCTTCAGTACATTTGTAAATCGTGGGACTAAACCCTTCATGCACTTTTAGTTGTTCAATTGATAACATGGTCATAATGTATTTGCCTTATTGGATTGCTAACGGTTTATTCTTTTAAGTGCTGCCTGATGCCACTTAGGATCTAGTTCGTAGCCGATAAAGCTACGCCCTGTATTTTGACAAGCTACCCCCGCTGTTCCACTGCCTGTGAAGAAATCAACAACAAGACTTCCCTCTTGGGTGGTTTCGCATATCAGCTTTTCAAATAGTTGTACTGGCTTCTCTGCTGGATGGCCCGTCACCCTGTTTTGCGGTGCGACCTTCTTACATTCCCATATATCAGAAAGCGAACGGTTTGGTATCTCGGCATCTTTCATACCGACAAATACAACCAGCTCATAACGTGGTCTAAGTGCTTTCTTTGGCCCAGTACCTAAACATTGTTTATCCCATACCAGAACAGAGGTAATGGATAAGCCTATGTCAGCTAGCGCTTTTGTTATCACAGGCATTGAACGCCAATTACAGAAAGAGACTAGATAGCCCGTATCTTTTAATATGCGCTTTGCTTGCTCAAACCAAGACTTATAAAAATGAGCTACGTTCATCCAATCAGCCCAAGAGCCAGTCCTTGATGGCTTACCTATACTGCTAGCGCCTATCAAATATGGTGGATCTGTTAAAACTAAATCGACTAAGTTGTCTGGGATGTTCTTACTTTCTTCTACACAGTCACCATTAATTATTGATACTTTTGTCATGCGTCACCTTTTCTTTGTGACGCTCTTGGCGTTCTGTATTGATTATCTCTTTACAACGGGGGCATTTAATTTGCACCTTGCCGATTAAACGACAAAGCAATTTACCGCAAGTACATCTAACATCTTGCATATTTCACCTACAAAAAACCCGCTCAACAGGCGGGTTATTTAGACAAGGTTTTTGTTTACGAAGCTCTCGCAAGCATAGTGAAATTATGGCATTTTTAAGGGGGAAATAAAGCTCAAATCTGAACACTTACCGTTCAAATATGGCATACTGACTCGAAAGCTTTCGCCTTTCTTCATGGTTGCTTATAATTCTGATGGTTTTTAAATTCTAAATCGATTTCTCAAGCCAAGACCGATAAGAAAAATAAACGTATATGACGCAAATGCATACACATAACTAATAAGATCATAGTCCTTAGGAATATCTTCACCAAATATCCTCTCGAGTCCTCTATCTCTTGCACCTTTTGACAAAGAAATAAACGGAGTGACTGTTGCTATTGATACAGTAAGTGCATCTCTAAAGTCTGAGTCACTATCAGCTTCGCGAAAACTAATAGTCCACTGAGCAAACATAAAAATAAAAAGCATCAGCAACACAAAAGGCCTTAGTATACTTTGTCCATAATTACTGGTAAAAGAGTAGAGGCTATCTAAAATAGACTGCAACCAATTTAGTTTAATCCAGCGCTTTGCTCTCATTTCATCAGCATGGAAAGCTAAAGCTCGTTCATGGTTTTTATTAGACTCTGCTATTTCTTTTAATCTGCACAAGCGCTCTGCATCTTCTTTGTCCTGAGCCTTTTTCAATATTGCATAATTTTTGCGATCTCGTTTTAACTTAACTGTCAGCTTGCTCAAATCCACATGATGACTCGTTTTGGTTTGTCTTAGATCTGGTATGCAGTTGAAGTCCCCCTTTAAAGAAAAGGGTCTTTCAAATGAAGTCCCCTTGAAGCTAAGCATCTCTATTGAATCGGCATGTTCGGGCTCAAACCTTGATTTAGAATTAAAATCTACACTAGCAAAACGAAAATACTTGCCGTAGCTTATTTTAAAAAAGCTCATAGTTTTGTTGAATTTTGAGTCTATAAAGTCCGCTCCCACGCTAAACACAGCCTTATCAAAGATTGCATTACCACTGAATGTTGCATTCATAAAGTTCGCTATATCACTGAATTTTGCTAACATAAAGTTCGCACCACCGCTAAATATTGCTTCTCTAAAGTCTGCTGAGCATCTGAATTTTGCACTACTAAAAATAGCATTACCGCTAAATTTATACCCAAAAAAGCTTATAACCTCTCTATCTTTTTGGTCTTCTATAAGCCTCTTAAGATTCTCATTATCAGGAAATCGCTTTTCTAATACTCGATAGCTAAAGTCAACGCCTTCAAAGTTAACACTAGCTTTTGGATGTTCTTCCATCCATATATTCCAAGCTTTTCTACCCGCTAACCACAACAGTATTGCTGCATCACCTTCAAGCACCGTTACTGGATCTTTTTCATCTGCCATTACCACTAACCTCTTCTCCCTAACTGCGCCGCCTTCACCCATGGATACATAATACTGAATTGGATGGCTATGGAAACAAAAAAACCCGCAATTAAGCGGGTTATCAAACAAGAGTTTTTATTATTTAAAACTTTCACTACCTGAGTGAGTTTATTGCGTTTTTAAGGGAGAAGTAAAATGCGGCGCTTTTATAAAAGCGCGTTTTCAGCCCTTATAAGCCAAAACTGAACGCTTCGAACCTCTGGAAAGTTGGCCCAAGCTTTCAATTCAGGGTCTTTGAATTGCTTCAAATACCTACCAACAATAGCCAATCTGCAATTCTCACTTAACTGTTCAATTTTGGCTGTTAGTGCCTTGATATGAGGGGGTTCATCAATACCACTACTACCATGGCTGAACAAGTGCGCATCAGAGCTAAAGTACCCACCCAATTCACAGCACTCTTTAACGCGCTCTAAATTTGACTTACTACCATACCCCTGAGTGGCCTCTTTCGCCGCCCAGTATCTGCCCCATTGCTTTAGTTCTTTACGCAGAGATTTTAAGTTGTTCATTGGTCTGGAGATCCATTGCTAATAAATGAGTAAAGCTAAGTTTAAACACCTGCTCAATTATGGCTTTTAGCTCGTCATATGGTATTAACGTCTTGCCACCTTCCCAACGGCGGTATGTTGAAATGCTGATCCCACCATAGAGCGACACAACGTCTTCTTGTGACATTTTCCTTGCGATCCTTCCTAACCTAAGTAATTCACCACCTGACAATGCCATCTAAAATACCTTTTGGATTTTCCTTTGTGTAAAACACTTTTTATTAACGCAAGCCCTTTAACTCTCTGGCTTACAACCACTTATCAAAATTATTCCGTGTCGGGATTGTGTCGGAGTTTATTAGGCGCTCAATCTTGTTGTGCCATTGCTCCAAAGCCTCACGTTTTCGGCTCTCAAGATGTGAGTGCATATACGCCTGATCTACGCCTCGTAATGCGTGGTTTAATAAACGCTGCACGACTAAATAATCCACTCCAGCTTCTATCCAGCAATCAGTTGCCAACTTTCTTAAGTCATGAGCTGACCACTTTCCACCACTAACCGATTTAACCCAATTGTCGGTGGTTGATTCACCAACTGGTTCACCTCGGGCATTTGCAAACAAATAACGGCAATTACTCCCCTGTGCTTTGCGAAACAAAGCAACTTCTCGCATCACAAACTCAGAACATGGAATTACTAACTCGTCATCCGTTTTAGTAACTTGGGTTGGCAATATAAGGCGCGGCTTATCAGATGTATCAAACCAGCCATACTCAATTAGGCTCGTTTCAGTTTTACGCGTACCAAAGCACAGCAAACACAAAGCAAACAGCCTTGGTAATCTATCTGCTTGTTTTATTTGCTCAATGACATCACGCAATTGATAGGGCCTAATTGCACTTGGTTTAGGCTTTATTTTTGATTTATGAAAGTTTTTGAATGGAACACCGGCTAAAGCCGTAGACTGAATCACCGCACTATCCGCACCCTGTTGCAAAATACGTTTTAGCTGTGCATACACTTGGCGAATAGTGCTGGGCTTGTAACCCTCCTCCATCATTGATTGAACCAAGTGCTCATCCACAAGACCCTTGTCTAGTTTCCCGACGCTAAAAGCGCCAAGGCGGGGCAATATATGTTTTGTAACCAAAGACAAGGATGTAGTTTTATATTTCTTTGAGATTGAAGCATTGCGCTGCTCACGCTCGATGTACCACTGACTTAGCTCCGCAATATTAAAAAACGCGGTTAATTTAGCGGTTTCATTTTGTGCGACAGCTAAAAGTAAACCTTCAAGTTGTTTTTTAGCGCCAGCTACAGATACCAAAGGCCAGTCGCCTATTTTTGGTCGGGTAGTTTTGCCTTCGCGGTTTAGCTCTAACAACCAGCTACCTGTTCGGTCGGCTTTATAACGAAGTAGCAAAGGAGTTTTTCGGTCCTTCACTTCCGCAATTGTTAAGTCTTTACAGTGATCACGTATAGCACTTTCTGAAAGTAGAGCTGTTATTCGCATATCGTTATAGTTTCGTAGTAATTAGATTGAATCATAAACGCCAACGACAGCTCAAATACGACACTAAATGTCTAATTATCTTGGTATACACACGAAAAGCCCAAAAATGCCAATACAATGAATTCATTTTTTACTTTTTATACCCAATACAATAACATCTGTAATAAGAAGGATGCTGTAAAAGGAACACTAGGCTGTGAGAGAAGTAGAATTTGAAGAAGACAATAGTATTGTTTCTACCAAAACGTATGAAAAAAACCCTGAAAAATATAAAGGTTTAATTCGGTGTTTTGAATGTAAAAAAAAGTCATGGTTTAGAAAGTCTTTTTTGGCTGGTGCAACTGAAACCATAGCCTGTTTTGCTGCCCACCACGAAGAAGGATGTGAGCGTGCAACCTCAATTATTGAAACGGACGACCAAGAAGAAGAAAAAAACGATACTGACAAAGATGTGCTTTCTAACGACATTGTCATAGACCTAGATAAAACCAAGCATGGTTCTATCGAAAAGTCGCTCCCAGCTGATAAACATGAAGGGGAAGACCATACATGGGATCCATCCCCTAAAAGCAAAGTTAAAAACTTTGATTCTAGTGGCTACCCCAATAACCGTTCATTAAAACAAATATTGCGCTACCTGATCAGAAACCCTGATTACGGTTTAAGTAAGTCTTTTCAAATAGTGGCTAACTCGGGGCGCCCCATACTGTCAGGCCTAATAGGGGAGAACTTAATTCACATTCCTAACGTGCCTGACGATAAACTACAAAAACTTCAACTTATCTGGGGTGAAATAAATAACTACACTGAAAATGATGATGGCAGTGTTTGGCTTAATTATGGTTCTAGGAAAGAGCCCAGCTTACTCCTCGATAACTCCCTTAAACAAGGCGTCATGAACGCTTATTCGCTAGAATCACTTGAGAGATTCCAAGGTTCACGCTTTCTTGTCGTGGGTCGAGCTGCGAAGTCACCTAAGGGAAAAATAATAGTCCGTTCACATATGCCTAAATATATGGTTTTTGTTAACAACAAAGAGCAATAAACTTAAGTAACATGATTACCGAGAGAGTCCAAGCCATTAACCATGCTTGATGTAAAAGTTCAATAGCTCCAACATTGCACATCCAATAAATCGCAATTATACTGTATTTATGTACAGTATAATTTATCGTGTATGAAAGTTATTCCTATTAAAGCGCAAGCAGGTATTGTTGGATTTGAGTCCCCAGCTTCTGAATACAAAGAGCTGGGGCTTTCACTTGATCAGCTCATTATCAACAATCCAAACGCAACATTTATAGGCCTAGCATCAGGTGAATCAATGCAAGGTGTTGGTATATTCGACGGTGACATTCTAATTGTCGACCGCTCGATTTCACCAAAACAATACGATGTGATTGTTGCAAATTATAACAATGAATTTGTATGTAAGATTATAGATATAACTAACAGAAGGCTGTTATCAGCCTCGCGTATTTATGCGCCGGTAGCAATATCGGAAGCAGATACATTCCAACTTGAAGGTGTTGTGATCAGCACCGTTAGACTCTTTAAGAAAAACGTAGAACTTGCCAAATGTATGCGCTAGTTGATGCTACCTCATTTTATGCCTCGGCCGAAAAGGTATTTGATCCAACAATTCGTAAAAAGCCTATCGTCGTGCTTTCAAATAACGATGGTTGCATTGTTGCTGCATCACCAGAAGCAAGAGCCCTTGGCATTCCAAAATTTGAGCCCTACTTCAAATTAAGGCAAATACTAGAGCAAAATGGTGTGATCATTCGCTCTTCTAATTACGAGCTATATGCCGATCTATCAGACAAGATGATGGCCGTGATTGGACAGTTCTGCGACCAGCACTACGTATACTCAATAGATGAAGCATTCCTTAAATTCGATGGTTACAGCTCAATCGTAAATAACTGGTACGATTATGGCCAACTCATACGTCGAACAGTTTGGCAAAGCACAAAGTTACCCGTTGGTGTAGGTTTTGGCCCAACTCCCACATTAGCAAAAGCCGCAAACCATGCCGCAAAAAAATTTACAGGCGCTACAGGAGTAGCCGTAATTAACGACGATCAATCCCGCAAAACAATACTTTCACGTATGGCTACAGGTGACGTTTGGGGTATAGGTAAACGTTTATCTAAAAAGCTCTCAATGATGGGGATTGAAACAGCGTTAGACTTAGCAAAGCAAAGCCCAAAGCACATGCGCAAACAGTTTAGTGTAGTGCTAGAGCGCACAATTGAAGAGCTAAACGGCAACACATGCCTATCGTGGGATGAAGTAAAACAACGCAAAAAAGAAATTTACAGCACCCGCAGCTTTGGTGAACGTGTTACGGCTCCCGCTGCACTCAAAGCTTCATTAATCACACACTGCTCAGTAGTAACCAAAAAGTTGCGCCAACAACAATCGCTGGCAAAGCGCATTATCGTTTTCGCACATTCTTCCCCACATGAAGATGGTTACTTTAAAAAGTCATTTATTCAAGCGCTGCCTATTGCATCCGCCGATAGCATGGTATTTGCCAACGCCGTTGAACAGGTGTTCAGAGAGTTATTTAAACCGGGTGTTAGATATTACAAATCAGGCATTGGTGCAATAGAGCTAGAAGACGACAATTTCCAGCAAGCAGACATGTTCAACGCCTCGCAAGACAACCCTGAACTAATGAAAACAATAGACGACATTAACAAACGATATGGCATCACGGCAGCAAGACTAGGTAGCGAAGTTCAAAATAACGATTGGGTAATGAAGCGCGATTTTTTATCGCCTCGCTACACTACCCGCTGGCCAGATATCCCCAGAATTAAGTGCTAACTCAAAAATTACGCAACCCATTAATTTAATGAATAAAAAATAAAACGAAACATTAATGAAACACTTTTGTAATTTGTAACAAATAATGTAGTATCGAAATGCATTGTAATTGTAAGCAGAGGTGTCAATGGCTAGACAGGACCAACAGAACCAGCAGGACCAAAAGAACCAACAGAACCAACAGAACCAACAGGACCAAAAGAACCAGCAGAACCAACAACCTCTAATTGCGGAATTTACAATTTTAGGTGTTACTTTTAAAATATATAGTTCTAAGTGGCTGATAGCAATCATAGCAGGAGGCTTATTATGTGGGGTTATATTCTTTACTTACAAGTCAGAAATAAAGTCCGAGTTTGATCGCTTAACAGGCTCAGAATCATGGGTCCAGTATGATAAATATGATGCAACTCAGCAACAAGTCAAAATAATTCTAAATCATTGGAACAACTTAGAAAGCCTAGAACAACGAGCAAGAAAAGATGTTCAATATATATTTGTAACCATCAATGGAGTATTCGATAGATTCTCATCTCTAAAAATAGACAAGCTCTCCATGGGTACTCAAGTATACTGGCATATGGACCTTGCGAGATTATACAACATTCTCTACGACATGTATGGAGATGATGAATCAATAGAACTTGCGGTTCAAACTGCAACCAAGGCAAAAAAGTTGAGTACTTCAGAGAAACTTACAAAGAAAGATTTAGAGAAGTTTGCTAAATATCAAGTTGACTACCAGATCAGCTGGATTTTTTTAGCTTCTTACACCTTAAGTGTATCTCAAGGAAATCATAAGTATCAAGGCGACCTAAAAAAATTGGTAGATGAACTTGGTGGCTGTGAAACATTTAAAGCAGATCCTGTCACTCATAAAAAGCTAAAAGCTGGTTTACCCTGTTAAAATTTATGAATGCTTACAATTAAAAAAAGGGCTATGAATTAGCCCTTTTTCTTTTATGCCGTCTTAGCTGGCGACATCAAGCCTTTAAGTATCTCGAGAAAAGACTTCGAGTCACTAGGCTTATCAGGTGGTATAGATGGGCCACCATTTCGTGCATGCAAGCTTTGCGCTTCTACTACTGCACCTTGCTCAGTCTCCACACTTGCCATTGCAATACCAGCTACCGCTACAAACGCTGTAACCGTGCTAAGTATCAATTTATTACTTCTACTTCTGTGTGGCGCTTTATAAGCTGGAGTCACTGAACTTCCTTTCATGTGTATTTCCTTAATAATCAAAATAAAATGTAATATAGTGCTGTTGTAAAGCACTTAACGCGACATAAAAACATGTCTAGCGTTACTTAATTATACAAAAACTTAACATTTTATCAAGTTTAAAAGATACCTATAAACCAAGAGAGGTTAACTTTCCTGTGTAAGCGGATAACCGTTAGCCTCCATGCTTTTGGCGGCTTCTTCAAGAATTTTATTTACTTCTTCAATACTGACACCATTTGTACCACATACCCTTGTATAAAGCTCATTTTGAACCCACGGAGTGGACCCATCGGTAAGCCGCAAACGTAGTTTATAGTCTTTATCTTTTGTTAGTAAGGAAACCATTTCTTCAAACCGATCAAAAGAAAGGTTTCATTCTATGAATGTATTAGCATGTATAAAAACAGTGATCGTATGCATTGCACTGTCCTTAGCTTTTCATTAAAAAAGCGCCTGCAAAATAAGTGCGCCCGCCGTTCAATTTCTACATGATGCTTATTGTGTTCAGAACCTGTCACAAATTTGTGCAATACCAAATGACCTAATTCATGCGAAGCATTGACCCTACTTCTACACCCATTAAGACAATCTACTCCACCCGCAGCTTTGGAAACGTGTTACGACTCCCGCCGCACTCAAAGCTTCATTAATCACACGCAGCTCAAATAGTAAGTAAGAAAACAAATAAAGAAAAAAGTATAAGACCTATAAAACTCATAAAAACATGATCATCATCATTAACTTCAAAAAAACAAACAGCACCAAAACACCAAACACTGTTAACAAAAATAAACCTGTGGCAGTATTTAAGCTCTTTCACCATCGTCAACTAGATTAAGTTAAGGAAAGCTATGAACTTCAATGAATACCTATATGTACCCACAATAAGAACGCGCCTTGCAGAGATGCAAGGTGTTGCAGAACTAAAAAGCAACACTAAACAAAAAATACTGCCATTTGTTGAGCTTTCTAAAGCGCATCAAGTTAAGCAAGCAGATAAAGTATTTGAAAAGTGGAACAAAGCCTTTCTTGAACCGGCAATAATCTCTATTGCAAACGACAAACCTATCAGGGTTGAAGAGTACGACACGCTTTTAGAAGATTCTAATAATTTTAAAAACTGGCAAGTGTTCTTAGATCAAATAGCAAACGTTAACCCCAATATCATTCCAGCAGCACAAATTACCCCTAATTGTTCTCGCAGAGCCTTCCTTGCACAATTAAAAGACTTAGAATCTCGCTTTGGACGAGTAGTACTAAAAGTAAACCCGAGATCAAAACGAGAGTGTCAAGCCGCTATTTACGCTGCATCTGCAATTACATCGATAGAAAAATTACTAATCATTATTGAAAACGGTCAAATAACCCCTGAAAATCAAAATAAATCTTTAAATTCAACTACAACTCTATTAAATGCCTTGCGCCAAGAAGACCAATCGATCGAAATTGTTACATCAGCATCGAGCTTTCCTAAATCATTCCCACCATATACCACAAATAAAGCCAAATCATACGGCGAAATTCCTATTTTAGAGTGGCAGAATTATCATTCTTTTGGAGGTAAAGATGTTGCAATCTATGGAGACCATGCCTCTATCCATGCAATGTTTTATGAGCCCAGAAGAGCCACCTTTGTAGCTCGTGTTGACTATCCAACACCTGGCACTTGGATTTTTGAACGCCGCCAACTTGAAAATAAAGATGATCCTAGAGATGTGAAATATACAGAAGCTTCACGAGCCATAATTCAAAATGAGTGTTGGGATGAAGAACTTGAAGCTTGGGGTAAAGATATAATTATTAAGTCAGCCGAAGGTATTTTAGATAAATTCAAGTCTCAGTCCAAATCAGGGTGAGAGCATACTTCGTTAACGACCATTAACCGAAGATAAGCTCTGCCCTGAATTCATCGTCAAAGCTGGCCCGAACGCACTTGCCACGTATCGAATCTTTTCGGCCTGTGTGCTGTTTTACCAGATTGCGAACAACCCGCCTGAACAGCGCCATATACTCAGCCCAAATCGGTTCGCTGATCTGGCAAGCATCTTCCTTAAACACAACGAC
>NZ_PNDS01000110.1 GCF_005886535.1 Pseudoalteromonas sp. S2755 | reverse complement strand
AAAGAATAAAACATCCTAGTTCGTCGCGAGCCAGGGTCTTATTAAAGGTCGATTAACAGCATTCATCCATGGATCTAATCGACATTAGTACATCCATGTACGTCAAAGCCGTTGCAGCAATGCGACGGTTTTTTTTCTGTTTGGAATTTAGAAAAGCTCGCGAGGTAAACTCGCTCCCACCACATCAGCACTGAGCCGCATGGTCGGAGGTGGTTTACCCGCCGATGGTTTGCAATGAAGTTCCGGAAAAACATGTACATTAAAACCCGTTTCAACACTTGCTCCCAGCAGATACACAGCGTTAACTCTCATTGAAGTTTTGTATTCTTTCTTTAATTTTAGTGCTAGAAATTCCTTGGGTATAAGGGATATAAGCAACCTGAATATTTTGTGGTGCTAAAGCTGCTTCCAATGCCTGCCAGCGGGGCGTGTGTTGCCATTCATCACCGCAGATCACAAGGTTTACTCTTTGTTGTGCGATCCAGTGCGCTGCTCGTTCAGTATCAGCCATTGGTGCACCGACTAAAACCGCTTGATCTACGCATGCTAATGCCTTAATAATACTTAAGCGCTCTTCTTGATCCATTATTGGCGGTCGTCCCTTACTTTTTAACGCAAAAGCATCCGGTGCGACCCCAACAACTAAGTAGTCTCCGTGTGATTTCGCTAACGACAAATACGTTAAGTGACCAGAGTGAAGTAGATCAAAAAAACCAAGCGCTAAAACGCGGCACGGCTGTTGTGATTTCATCTCCTTTTGTACGAACTGCATAAGATTTTTTAAAAGGCTGTCATGGGGTTTGAATTGTAATAGCACCTTAAGCATGGCATACATTTTTTTGAAGTTGCCTTTTTTCCACTCAGTGTAGAGGTGAGAGTAGGCATAACAGTAATATAAGTAGGAATCTTGTATAATATTCGGGGCGCAGACGATGGTATCAAAATTTGCGTCAGGCATTTTCCAATCCAATCCATATAATGCTTGTAAGATTTGTTCTGGATACTGGGGATAATAAATTTCTCCGGCAGGTGAGCTGATGCTCACAACTTGAATAGCAGAGAAACGCGTCACTCTATTCCAAGTAAAAGGTACGTCTTGCATCCATAAACCTGATATGGTGTCTCCAGTGTTTTGCTCTGTAGCATAACCGCAAAGGTCAAGCACTAAGCCTGATTGGTGGCGAAAACATCGAGGGTTTATAAGTCCATAGGATTGCGCTTCTTCCTGCCAGCCAAGATGCTGTAAATGCTCGATTGCGCTTTTCATGTGAGCCCAGTCGATACCAATATCAACATCTTTATCATTTTCTAGGAGTTGACCTTCACGCTCTAACCCAAGCAAAGTACCAGCCGTAGGGAAAGCATAAAATCCCGCTTTTTTTAAGGACGACAACGTTTGTAGTAGTAAGTGTAAAGCGTGTTCAGGAGTTAGTTTAGTTGAGCCCGCGCTTTCATGTATAGGTACTTCGGATGATTGAACTGCTGCAATGTTTGTCAGTGCGTCATGCTGCAAGCGCCATCCTAGTGCTTGATAGAAGGTTTGAGCGGCGAGAGGTAGTTGTCTGTTTTGTTGATAGCTCCGAGCGAGAATATAATAGCTATCTGGTACATCTGGGTGTTTATGTAGCAGTGCTTCAAGTTGTTCAATCCATTCACTCCCGGCTTGTCTACGCTGCGCCAATTGTGCGAGATATAAAATGACCTGCTGGGTGGGCTGCTGTTGATATAGCTGCTGAAATGCTTGTTCTGCTGCTTGGTCTTGGCCCGAAGTAAAATACTCGATGGCCTGTGTCATCTTTCTATTAAGTTGTGACTGCTTAGTTACAGTGTCTTTCTGCATCGAGTAAATACCTTGTTGTGCTGCTTTTAGTTTTTGTAGTCACAGAGTCCATATTTTGATGACCCACATTAATGAATTTGATGTGTTTAATGTGAAGTCGCCAGCGGTTTTATACTTCTGCACGCTCGGGCATTTTGCTAACTGGCGAAAGCTCCACTAAGATTACTTTAAATCAGGAAATCGGAGAGCGAAAGTGCTACCAGTTATTATTGTTGTTTCTTCTCTGACAGTACTCGCACCTGATGAGCTGTTTAAGACATTGCGGGTTATTCAAGATTTAAACATCTCAAACCCAGCACAAGCAACTCGAGCCTATGAAGCAGTATTACCCAAACTGCCAGTGCAGCCCTCAAAAGGTTTATATGAGCTACATCGGGCAGGCTTAGAGGCATCAATAAAATCAAATAATGTCCCTAGAATAACTGAAATTGTGGAGCTATTTTCTGAAAGTGCTGATTGGCTTACATATCTTCAGTCAGAGAAAGGGTTAATTGCAAACAATCTTGCGATTTATTATCGCCGCATTAATCAGCCTGCTCTTGCTCAAATAAACTACGAATGTGCACTCAGGTACTCAACTCATGAACAAAGGCCCCGTATCGTTAATAATCTCGCGGTTTTATATCGAACGATGGGACAGCTAAAAGAAGCAATCAATATTTTAACGCCGACATTGTCTGACGTTAAAGATGAGCAACTGGAGGCGGCACTTAACAATAACTTAGCCAATGTTTATTTTGATATGAGCAAATATCAACATGCTGCAAGACTATATAGACAAGCCTTTCTTTATCATCAAAAAACAGGGCAAGCATATGAAGCGAGTTATACGGGGTTAAACTTGTTAAACGTTTATTTGCTTGCAAATCAATGGAAAAACTATAGACGCTATAGGAATACAGTAAAAGCTCAGCTAAGTGCAGCAGAGGATAAAGAATTGTCGATTGTGTTTACTTGGCAGGAGATAATTTTCCAAAAAAGTAGAAATGGCATACAGCCAAAAGCAGATCAAGTTGAGTTTCTTATTTCGACTTTACCCATATTGCTCCAAAGTGATTACGGCAGCAATATGGAGAAATATGTTTATACATTGCAACTCCCAAAGTTGATAGCATCTTATAATACGCTGCTGTCTGAGCAGCAAAAAGTGGTCGCCAGTGTATCGACGAATACTTCGCTACCGGAAGTTGCGCTATCTTGGTGTGAGCACTAATCCATCACAAAAAACGATTACCATACTAGAGCACAGCGCCGCTCTTTATACTTTGAATAGTAGATTATCAGGTGGGGCTGATAAATAATGAGTACCTTTGACTCAACCATCACAAAGTAAATCAAAGGTCAAAAGCGAGTTCAGAGTTAGAAAGTCCACGCTAGATGTAGCTGGGGAACAGATTCATTGGTATCTGTGCCGAGTTTGTTACGCCAATATTGCCATTCAACACCTAACATTAATTGATTGTCAGGCATGCCTACCGCGTTGCCTAGATCCCATTGTAGAATTGGCTGCGCGAGCAACCAGCCTTTTACGTCATTACCCAACTCGTTCTCTCGCTCGCCAATATATTCTACGTGACCTGTGAGATAGAACTTTTGTTCGCCTATTGTGAAGGGGTAACCCCATGCAAGATCTATCATCCAGCTATCACTTTCCTTAGGTGCACCGCCATGGCTGACTCCTTGGCTATCGTCTTGATAGAGAGTAAATGTAGAAGAGAAAAAGTTGAACCCTTCAAAATTCCAGTTCACTTTGACACCAGGTAAGTATTTCATCACCTTAGCGTCTCCAGCTGCATTGAAGCCCATGGTTAAGCTAACGTCAGCTATAGCATCAAAAGAAGACTTTAAGTCAGCAATCTTTGACATCGAGAAGCTCGAATACCACTCACCATAAAAGTCACCGTCTTGGTAACCATCACTAAGGTCATCTTTGCTGTAATCGATAAAGAAGAAATTATCGCCGTAGCGATATCCAGACGCATGTTGTAATGAGTAAACCGTTGCCGTTGCTTCACTTCTGCTAAACGGGTTTTTGAAATCACCGTGGTTTATATGTAGTTGCGTTGTACTCCAATCAGCAGCATAGCCAAATGTGCTAAAAGCGAGTGAGGAGGAAATGATGAGCGTGTTGATTTTCATTTATTAATTCGGATAGCGTTAAAAATGAAAGTATAACAAAAGCGCCCAAAGCTGGGCGCGTAAACCGAATAAATTATGCTTTATTTCTTCTTAGGCAGATTACGGTAATGGCGGTGAAAGCCAGAATGAAACAGTAATATGAAGAACTAGATACGTCCCAAGGGCTGATTTTAAATGTGGCTCCGAGCAGCAGTGCCTGTGCACCATAGGGTAAAGAGCCTTGCATAACACAAGCGAAAATATCTAATAAACTTGCCGAACGTTTAGCTGAAATCTTTCCATCTTCAGCCAGTTTTTTAGCAACAGGGCCTGCAACTATGATACTTACTGTGTTATTTGCGATGCACAAGTTACTTGTTAATACGAGGGCAGCAATACCGAGTTGATCAGCAACTTGACGGTGCCATTTCGCGATAATGCTGGTAATTTTTTGGATCTGTTTGGCTAAAAAATCTAGGCCGCCGTTGATACGAATAAATTCAGATAAACCACCAATGAACATCGACAGCAAGAAAATCTCCTGCATATCACTAAAGCCTTTATAGATATCGTTTAAGAACGCAGCGCCGTGATAGTCACCGGCAAAACCCATACAGCCAGCAAAAACGATACCACTAAAGAGCACCACAAAAACATTGATACCAATCACCGCCAAGACCAAGATAAACGCGTATGGTAAAACTAATAACCAATCAAACGGCTTGGTTTCTACAATCTGCGGCTCTGGTGTTAAAAACACCAAGAGTAAAACTGTCAGCAGTGCCGCTGGTAGGGCTATTTTTAGATTCTCTCTAAATTTATCTTTCATTTCACAGCCTTGCGTTCGCGTTGCTGCAATTGTGGTATCAGAAATAATGGATAAGTTATCGCCAAACATTGCGCCCGAAACGATGGTACCAGCCATCAGTGCTGGATCAATTCCGGTTTTCATCGCGACGGCAACAGCAATAGGTCCAATTGCACCAATTGTGCCCATGGAGGTTCCCATTGCGGTAGAGACGACAGCAGAAATAAGGAACAAGCCGGGTAATAAAAATGCCGGAGGAATAAGTGATAAACCGGCGTTAACCACAGCGTCAACACCGCCAGTGGCACTTGCAACCGCAGAAAAAGCACCTGCTAATAAATAGATGAGGCACATGGTGATGATATTGCTGTGTCCTGCGCCTTGAATAAAAGTTTCGACACTGCGGTTGATGGTATCTTTATTAAGTAAAAAAGCGAGAACGATGGCTGGTAAAATCGCGACAGGAGCTTTTAATTGATAAAACGCATAATCAACGCCTTGCGATTGCAAATACAATCCTGCGCCAAGAAAAATCCCTACAAAGGTCAACAACGGCAATAATGATAGTTTTGCCTTTGTTTGATTGTAATTTGGTTGCATAGCACTCCCCAACAATAAAGCACAGCCAATAGCCAGCTGTAAAACCGCACAACACACCTAATACCAATTGTATTAATTCTCCAACCAATTTGAAGGGGGAAGTAGCATATTAGCGTCGTTAAAAATTTTTCATTTAGAACAACTAAATAGCAAAATTTTTGCCTAGCTACTAAAGCTATTTCTCCGCTTCAAAATAGCCCATTTACTTAATGCAATTTGTATAAGATGAATACCTGAGAAAATCAAT
>NZ_PNDS01000109.1 GCF_005886535.1 Pseudoalteromonas sp. S2755 | reverse complement strand
CCTATAATTTAACGACTGCGTTATGTTGAGAAAAAGCCCCGCAAAATAGCCACCTGCGGGGCTTTTGTGGTTTATGCGAGGGAAAATATTCCCGCCCGAGCATCAAAAATCATGACTGATTTTTGCCCGTAACATAATGCGAATTATTGGCTGGCAGGGTGCTTTGATACTTGTAACATAAATCAAGATGGTGTAATTTTTATTCACACCTTGAATTGCGTTACAGAAATCAAAATGAATGAAATCACACTAGAAATACATGAGTTAGGCTCAATAGTGGGGCTAGTTTCTAACATTGGCATTAATGCTACTTTTTTCCCTGATAAACATAACTTCATGTATATAAACGGAAATGATGAGATTTGGAGAGATGCTGACAATCTACAACAGTGCAAAGATATTTTCATTGATGACCTTTCGCGATTGGCCAGTAGCAATCCCAAGCAAAAAAATCATGGTGGTGCTCGTACTGGAGCAGGTCGGCCAAGAACCGACGAACCTAAGAAGCCGTATCGTATAACTGATTCTGAAAAACAGTTAATTGATTGGTTGAGGCAAAATCCGTTAGAAATGGATCGTTTAAAGATGAAGATGTTCTAATGCACTTTGCAGATGCGACTTGTCGCATGAAGCGCTAACTTTGATATTGATATGTAGACAAGTGGTTCAAGCGCGAGTACCCGCCGTGGGCGGCTCGATATATTCTTGTAGGCCATTCCCGAGCGCAGCGCGCTCCCTTGATAAACCTTACTTTCTTTCGTTCGACATCTCAGCTTAGGGAGGGCACCCGCTTTGCGGGAGGGTGCCTTGAGCTGAGATGCGCACCAAAAAATACCCCGTAATTGTATTACGGGGTATAACTCACCGACGATTCGCGGCTTTCCCTTTTAACCTTTCCTTTTTGCCTTTAGATCTCTTGTTGCTTCATCTAGATAATTATCGATTAGGTGTTGAACTATTGCTGATATTTTGCATGGTTCTCTTGTTGCGATTGTTATGTCGACAGCAGCGTCCTGCAACGCCTTTTTTCGGTCTCCATTAATTGCTATTGACGTGTCATTTCTAGCCATGATTTCTCTCGATTTGAATTTTATAGAAATATACTACATGGGAATTTATTTTTAGAAACCTGTTTACATGTCACATGTAGTGTGATTATACTCTGCTCGAAATATGTTACATGTAACTATGTGATAGGGCGGATTTGACCTCCCCAAACATTTCGTTATCGGTAACATTCGCATTTACGCAATTAGCTACTGAGGCACGGAATGGTCATCTACTACGAAAACAACAAACAGGCGGGGGTTCAGGTTACGTATGATCTGGACGGTGAACGTCTGTATGATTATTTCGATAACATGTACCAATTCCGCGCATGGGTAGCCCATGAGTATGACTGTGAAACGGTCGAGGTTACGGATTCAAACTACCGTGATTTAGTTGCTCAGGGGGTTATCTAATGTTTGGCCCTACTCAAACGACTGAACTAGCAGCGAAATTAATCGAGCGCAGACAGGCTAGAACCCGCAAAAACTCTGATAATCAGGTGACTATTGACCATCTGGCGTTCACGTTCAAACTCGCTGATTTACGTTACTGCGCACGAGCTGGATTTGCTGGCAGAACGCATGAAACACAAACGCTGTTCCCCAAACAACCTGATATTAAATCCAATTTGAATACAACGGGTTTAACGCCAGATGAGATAGATAAAAAAATCGAGTCTGAGAAATTACGCATTCAACGTTTAATGGCTGATTTTTATATCAGTACGCTGCGCGTTTTTTGTCGTGAGGTGCTTGGCTTTGAGCTTTCTGCACCACGTGATAAAGGTTTTCACGGCTACCAAAATTCTATGAACCTTTTGACTCTTGAGGGTAATCAAATCGGGTTCGTTGGTATCGGCGGCCAACGTGAAACATGTTACGTGCAAATTTCAGGTGAGGGCTGCAAACATTTGTGGTCACACACAACACCATTTGTTGTGCATCATTGGTTGTCCAACGTTCTCCAAATCCGCTATATCGCTAGAACCGATTTGGCCTATGACTGCTATGACGGCAATTTTGATTGCAAATACGCTGAACAGGCATTTTTTGATAATGGGTTTGCTCGCTCTGGCGGTGGTCGGAGTCCAACAATGTCGCCACGTCACAGCATGAATATTAACGGTGTTTACGATGTTGAGATGGTGACATTTGGTAAACGTACCAGTCCAGTTTTTTGGCGTATCTACAACAAAAAATTAGAGCAGGGCATCCAAGAGGATTCTCTAGTTTGGTATCGCAATGAGGTTGAACTGAAAAAATATCCAGTTGAGATCCTTTTAGATCCCGATGCCGCTTTTGCTGGCCTATGCAAATTTGCTCAATCCATGATTGATGCTGACGGGGTTCACACTGCTGTCAGTCCTCGCGCCTCATCTGCTGCAACCGATTTAGCGTCTCGCGCTCGTTGGGTTCGTCGCATGTGCGGTAAAGCGATGGCTGACATTTTAGAAATTACGGGCGGGGACATTGAGCAGGTGCTAGGTCTGCTGATACCCGAACACCACATAACGGGTAAATCTCTCGATATACCCAACACCTACAAACAAATTTTAACCGAACAATTTAGGAGTCTATAACATGGCTATCGTTATTGCAGGGATTGGTATTACCTCGTTCCCAGAATCAAAAAATCCAGATGTTGAAAAAGCCGCGCTTGAGGTGCTTTATCCGTTTGAGTCTGTGAATTCACCAAAATTCAAACGCAAATCAGCTGGCAAAACAACATCAACACCATTCGGCAAAGAGCCGATTGCCATTAATGTTGGTTACGCTCACGTTCTTATCGATACGGGCGCATTTGTGGCAGATAAATCGTATGACCTTCGTTTCGAATTCAACGACCAAACTTTTGAAAATGAGGTAGTCGAGTTACTACCAGTTGACCCAGATTTAAAGGCTCACTTCAAGCAATCTTTGGGTGGCGGTAAGTAATGCAATGTATTTATCTGAATGCTGACGGCACGATTTCGGCTACATCTGAACCACTATCACAATGCGCTGGCTACGTGTTAGTAACGGCCAGTGATGCTGAGGCGTTTACCGCTAGCACTCAGATAACCAGTCTCGACATTGGCGAGGCGTTTATTTGGGGTTTCGGCCTCGTTGTTACATTCGGGTTTCTATCCGCAAACGTTGGATATGCTCGAAAAATCATTAATAAAATTTAATCAGTAAGGAAAATCACAATGGCAGATATTTTTGCAGCAGTAGACCTATCAACAGTAGCGGCATTCATTACAGGAACTGGCGTAGCAATCGTCGGTATTGCTATGGGTCTTAAGGGAATTACCTTGGCTAAGCGTGCAGTTAACAAGGCTTAAGGGGGTGTCTGATGGGCGGCTTAATCGTCGCCCTCATTTATACGCTAATCGCGTTTATGGGGGCTATCACTGGATTTATAGTCTGTAAAAATTTCGGATGGGGTTAAACCATGAAATATATTTTAACAATGGCGCTCCTGAGCGCTTTTTTTGTGCCTAATGTTCAGGCTTTTACTCAGCGCCAGTTAGATACTGCTGTTCAGGCAAAAGAGGAAGAAATTTTTATTTGTAATCCTGCTGGTATCACGAGGGAATATGAATCAAAACAGCAATGTGCTCAAGAACTTATCTCGTATAAAAAATCATCCAGTTCAACCTATAGAGTCATTTCACAATCTGATACCGGTTCGACCATTAATATCATAGGTGTTTACGATTGTTATCTGGGTGAGGGCGGATGTCAGGATAATGCATCTATCCCATATTCTGAGAGAAAATCGTATAGTTGCCCTCCCTCTCCAGGTAGTGACCACACTATCAGGTATGCACGCGGGGTAGATGATGTTCTATGTCTGAAACCTGACTATTGCCCAGCTGAATCTGACAGTGACATTCCAATTTTTGGTACTGGCGGCGGCAAGCGAAAAGTCTGTTTTGACAACCCAGATGGCTCAGTTTGTGAAATAGAAACCGATGATAATGGCAATTTCTCAATGCCATCTGGTTATGCTAGTCAAGAGGGTCGGGATTGCTCAGGTGATGGCAACGATGGAAACGACGGAAACGATGGAAACGATGGAAACGATGGCAACGACGTCATCGGTTGC
>NZ_PNDS01000011.1 GCF_005886535.1 Pseudoalteromonas sp. S2755 | reverse complement strand
AGATTCGATACGTGGCTAGTGCGTTCGGGCCAGCTTTGACGATGAATTCAGGGCAGAGCTTATCTTCGGTTAATGGTCGTTAACGAAGTATGCTCTCACCCTGTATATGGTATTTACTTTGCGTTTATTCTAGTTGACCTCGTGGCCTTCGGTGAAAATATTATTCGTAATTTAGAACATTTCGGCGTAGATGAAAGCTTTGCCAAACAATTCTGGAGCTGGGGCTTAATATACTATAACTACGAAATCCTAAAGTCGATTTTACTTTCCTGCGTAGTCACCACCATACTGGCTACTATCTTTGTCGAACGACAGCGCCCTGATACGCCAGATGAGGAATTAGAAAGCGAATCTTAGTGATTTTATAACTGTCACCTTATAAGCGGGTATAGTCGTGCTCTATGCGCTTATATGATGACTTAACAAGAAATTTCAGACATTAAAAAAGGCGCTTGCGCGCCTTTTTTAATACCTTAATTTACCGCTGATTATTCAGTTTCTGGTAAATTGCGACCGTAGAACACTTCCTGAATTTCACGATTCAGTTTAAGACGAATTTCTTCCTCTTCCTCTGCATCCAAGTCTTCAGTGCTAATTCCAAATAGATATGCATTTAGGTCTGTTTCCTTAAGCATCATCTTAGTATGGAATAGGTTCTCTTGATACACGTTTACGTCTACCATGTGGTATGCGTCTTTAGTATCTTCTGTCATGTAATTCTGGATCGAGTGAATTGCGTGGTCGATATAGTGCTTTACACCATTAACGTCACGAGTAAATCCACGAACACGATAGTCAATCGTTACCACATCTGACTCTAAAGAGTGAATTAAGAAGTTAAGCGCTTTTAGTGGCGAAATAATGCCACACGTTGAAACTTCGATATCCGCTCTAAAAGTACAGATACCATCATCAGGGTGTGCTTCTGGGTAAGTATGAACACAAATGTGACTCTTATCCAAATGCGCGACCACGGAATCAGGTAGTGGACCTGGTGCTTCGTTGCTATCAAAAGTCTGTTGTTCAACAGGCTCTTCTGATACTAAGATCGTCACACTTGCCCCTTGTGGTTCATAATCTTGACGTGCGATATTCAGTACATTCGCACCGATAATATCCGTTACGTCTTTTAGAATATCTGTCAAACGATCAGCACTGTACTGTTCATCGATGTATTCTAGATATTCTTTACGTTGCTGCTCGGTCTTGGCGTAGCAAATATCGTAAATGCTAAAGCTTAAACTCTTAGTTAAGTTGTTAAAGCCATGGAGTTTAATTTTATCAAAGGGCTTGTTCACGATAGACCCACCTTAATACAAAAAATCTGCGCTGCAGAAACAAAAGTTCGCGGATTTTATACGAAAATAGCGCTATGAAAAAGCGTTATTTTTCGTCAATTTCAACCACTTCATGGCTATGCGTAATTTCTACTGCTTTTTCAAGCATTAATGCCACTGAACAATACTTTTCAGCGGATAAACTTACGGCTCTTTCTAGGTGCTTTTCAGAGACATTACGCCCTTTCACCACAAAGTGTAAATTGATCTTGGTAAAAACCCGAGGTGCGCTTTCTGCGCGCTCTGCGGTTAATTTTACTTCCACGTCGGTCACATCCTGACGTGCCTTTTGTAGAATGCTGACGACATCGACTGACGAACAACATCCCGCTGACATTAATACCATCTCCATTGGACTTGGCGCAGCACTATCAGAACCGGCATCAAATACCACATTATGTCCCGACGCAGAGCGACCAATAAAGGTATCTCCTTCAACCCATTTTACGCTAGCTAACATAGTTATCCTCTATAAAGCATAACACCGCCAAATGGCGGTGTATCTTAAACCTAGAATTGCCTTTAAGTGTGTTTGTTTACACTGTCGATAGTGATTGTGCCAAGCTATACAGCAGAATCAAACAGGTTTTTGACTAAACCTGCGAATTCTTCGATAAATTCTTTTTGTTCTACGGTGACTCGTCTATCAACAACACTTGATAGCACTTCTTGTAAGTCATACACAATGCCATCTACCTCACGCACAATCATACTGCGCTGCTCTGTAGACAATTCAGAATGTTGCTCGCATATACGGATAACATTTTCAGCGATCACGTCCTCGATCAATTCCATGACTGTTGGAGCCCCTGGTTCAACCGTCCCAGACTTCTCAAACAAGGCTAAGTTTTGCGTCAAATACATGACTAAATCATCGTACCCTTGTTTATCTAAAACCATACTTTGCTCACCCGAACCTATCAAAGACATCTCCTATTGATTTAAGCAGAAAGTTTTTTCGATTGCTACTTTTGTAGTCAACTAGACACAAAAAAGCAGCCGAAGCTGCTTTTCTTTTCAATTTTTATTGAGTAAACCTCAATATTGGTATTTTAATCCAAAGATAAACCTGGGCTCAAGCTAGAAGGTAAAGTTACCTTTTCTAGTTCCACTGAAGCCACTGGGTATGCACAGTAATCTGCCGCGTAGTATGCACTTGCACGGTGGTTACCTGACGCACCGATACCACCAAACGGCGCAGCACTTGAAGCGCCAGTAATTGGGCGGTTCCAGTTTACGATACCTGCGCGTATACGACGTAAGAAACGATCGTAATCCGCTTCATTGTCGCCAAGCAAACCTGCTGATAAGCCAAAGCTTGTTTCATTCGCTTTTTCGATTGCAGCGTCAAAGTCTGTGTAGCGGAATACTTTTAATAACGGGCCAAAGTGCTCTTCATCAGGGAAGTCTGCAATGTTAGTACACTCGATGATACCTGGCGTCACAAAGCCTGTACCTTCTGTGTGTGTCAGCTCGATAAGCGACTCACCACCAAGCTCAATAAGCTGCTGCTGCGCTTTTACCATGCCTGCAGCTGCTGCATTTGAAATCATTGACCCCATGAACGGTTGATCTGCATCGTCAAAGTTACCCACTTTAATCGCTTTCGTTGCTTTGATCAGTTGCTCAAGGATTGTGTCACCTTGCTCACCCGCAGGAAGGAATAGTTTACGAGCACAAGTACAACGTTGACCACTTGAGATAAACGCAGATTGAATAATGTCGTGTACTGCCGCTTTGGTATCCGCTACGTCTTTTACGATGAGTGGGTTATTACCACCCATTTCAAGCGCTAAAATCTTACCAGGTTGACCTGCGTATTGCTCGTGTAGCAAGTGACCCGTACGAGAAGAACCAGTAAAGAATAAGCCGTCGATACCCGCGTGTGACGCAAGTGCTTTACCTGTTTCAACTTCGCCTTGAACTAGGTTAATAACACCAGCAGGAAGGCCTGCTTGTTGCCAGTATTTAAGCGTTAGCTCAGCAACATACGGCGTTAGTTCAGACGGCTTAAAGATAACCGTGTTACCAGCTAGTAGCGCAGGTACGATATGACCATTTGGTAAGTGGCCAGGGAAGTTATATGGACCAAATACAGCAACTACACCGTGCGCCTTGTGACGGATCACAGCACGGCCAACTGGCATTGGGTTTTCAACAACGCCTGTACGCTCTTGATAGGCTTTCTCAGAAATCGCGATTTTACCTACCATAGCACCCGCTTCTGTACGAGTTTCCCAAAGTGGCTTACCCGTTTCTTTAGCTATTGCGATGGCCAGCTCTTCGCTGTTTTCTTTTAGTACTTCAGCGAAACGCTTAACAATTTCTAGACGCGCTTCAAAACTCATGTCGCTCCATGAATAGAAAGCTTCACGAGCCGCTTTTACTGCGCCATCAACTTGCTCAGCAGTCGCTGCGTTTGCGCTCCAAATAACGTCGTTGTTTGCTGGGTTTACAGAGCTAAAGCTTGCGCCTTGTCCTGCAATCCACTCACCATTTATTAGTTGTGCTGCATGTGTTGTCATAATCTGTTCCCAATCTTAAATCTTTACTAGGCTTACTTGATCGCCTTCTTCAACTTTTAGCGCCGCGGCAACATGCGGAGCAAGCGTTACTTCATTGCCATCAGTCAGGGCTAATTCGATTACCGCCGCGCGATAATCAACAAGTTTACCATTTGCGACCATAACAGGGAATCCACCGTTGCTTTCGCCTATTTTCACAGTACGAGTTTCACTATTGCGAACCGTGCGGATATTTCCCACTTTTGCTTCTACCGTTGGACCCGCGTCGAAGATATCAACATAACCATTAAATGTGAAACCTTCGCTTTTTAATAGCTCAATTGCAGGACGCGTATTGTCATGAACTTCACCAATTACCGCTTGTGCTTCTTTACTAAGCAGGTTTACGTAGATTGGGTACTTTGGCATTAATTCAGCAATAAAGACCTTTTGGCCGATACCCGTTAAATAATCCGCTGTCGGGAAATCCATCGAGAAGAAATGCTCTTCAAGCCATTGCCAAAATGGACTTTCGCCCTGCTCGTTAGAAACACCACGCATTTCCGCGATAACGGTTTCAGCGAAACGATCACGATGTTGGTTGATAAACATAAAGCGAGAGCGAGATAGCAGTTTGCCGTTTGCGCCTCTGCGATAGCCATCTTTCAAAAACAGGGTGCATAACTCCGTCGCGCCAGTGTAGTCGTTACATAGCGTTAAAATATCCACTGCTTTATAAACATCGAGTGTGCGTGAAGAGTGGATCACTTTGCTTAGGTGATAATGATAAAACGCATCATCTAAACCAACCGCAGCTTCGATACCACTGGTACCAACCACCTCGCCTGTTTCAATATCTTCTAATACAAATAAATAACCTTCATCAAAAGGCTTGTCTGCTTGCTTGCCAAATGAAGCAACAGAGCGTGCAATCTTCTTCTGTAGTAGCTCTTCGTTTACAGGCAAAGAGGTAAAACCGTGGCCTGATTCGTGAGCAATGTTTAAAAGCGCTGGATAATCGCTTTCTTGGATTGGGCGAAGGATCATCATGAGCCCGCTTACTCCTCAAAAATGTGGATAACAACAAGGCCACCACAAGGTGACCTTGCAACCAGTATTAAGCGTTGTTAGCAACTACCGCAGCAACGGCTTTTTCGAAGCGTGCCATCCCTTCGCGGATGTCAGCTTCTGGAATAACAAGAGACGGAGTGAAACGCACTACGTTTGCACCTGCAACGAGTGACATCACGCCCTGCTTGATACCTTCAACTAAGAATTCTTTTGCTTTGCCTTCGTACTTTTCAGTGACCACACCACCAAGCAATAGACCTTTACCACGTACTTCTTTGAATACGTTGTACTTATCGTTGATATCGTTTAGTAGTTCACGGAATAGCTGCTCTTTTGCTTTTACGCCATCAAGTACTACTGTTGTGTTTACTGTGTCAAATGCCGCTTCTGCAACCGCGCACGCCAGCGGGTTACCGCCGTAGGTAGAACCGTGAGTGCCTACTTTTAGGTGTGCAGCAATCTCAGTTGTTGTGATCATCGCACCAATAGGGAAACCACCACCAAGTGCTTTAGCCGTTGTTAAAATATCTGGCGTTACATTTAAACCTTGGTATGCATACAGGTCACCAGTGCGGCCAACACCTGTTTGCACTTCATCAAAAATAAGTAGCGCGTTGTGCTTGTCACATAGCTCGCGAACACCTTTTACAAACTCAGCAGTTGGTGAAATGATACCACCTTCGCCTTGTAGCGGCTCCATCATCACGGCACAAGTATTGTCTGAGATAAGCGCTTCAAATGCAGCTAAATCGTTATAGTCTGTATGAACGATGTCGCCCGGCTTTGGACCAAAGCCATCAGAGTATGCAGCTTGACCACCTACGGTTACAGTGAAGAAAGTGCGACCGTGGAAACCTTTGTTGAAAGAGATAATTTGCGACTTTTCAGCACCAAACTTATCAAGCGCCCAACGGCGTGCTAGTTTAAGCGCCGCTTCGTTCGCTTCTGCACCTGAGTTTGCAAAATAGACTTTCTCTGCGAACGTGGCATCGGTTAGCTTTTTCGCTAAACGTAGTGCAGGCTCATTCGTCATCACATTGGAAAGATGCCAAATTTTCTCGCCTTGCTCTTTAAGCGCGCCCACCAAAGCAGGGTGACAATGACCTAAACAGTTAACTGCGATACCACCAGCAAAGTCGATGTATTCACGACCTTCCTGATCCCATACTCGAGAACCTTCACCTTTTACTGGAATTACCGCTGAAGGTGCGTAGTTAGGTACCATTACGTCGTCAAACAATTCACGATTGATAGTCATTTTATTTCCTCATATTTGGTGAGTGAAAGTGCAAACAAGGAGACATTTCCTTTTGGAGGTCGGCGCGTTGCCGCCACTTGATAGGATATTTATTCACACCAATTCGGTGCTATGTATTTTGACCCGCCCCTTGATGGCACAAAATTCATACGCTCATTATTCCAGAAAAAGCGCCATTTGTCTCACTTATACCACGTTCTCAGCCCTTAGTATTCAAGGGTTTAACATATATTCTCAACTCAAGTGAATAACTATCTAGGGCAGATATTTAGGGCAAAGCAAGCGCCGTGCAGCCTTGCACAGATCATTTAAGATTAGGTTTTGAATGAATAGTCGCAAAAAAAATTTCAATTTTTTTTACAAAATCGTCAACTGTAGGTTATGGAACGCACATTTTGCCAATTGCTGACGCATTTCTTCGGTAAGTTCCAAATGATTAAGCAAAATTTCCGCTTCGTCGTCTTCAATCAACTGACTATCTTTTAAAACAAGTAGTTGTGCGTAGCCATAGGCTTTTTGCATCACTTGCGTCAAAGGTAATGGATCAGCAATGTTTTTATGCGCATTTGGTAGATAAGTTTGCGCATACTCTTCCATGACCGCATTAAAGGGCAAATAACGTAACTCCATTTTTTCAATTAACTTGCGTGAAATCTCTGCCGAATGTTCGATCAACAAGTTACGTAAGAATAATGGATCAGGAGATAACTCCATTAATGCGGTGTGTAGGTCTTTTTGCTTTTTGTCTCGTGCTATTTGCACCTTGGCTTGCCACACCTTTTCGAAGGTCCGCAAATAAAGACGGATCAAGGCCACCTTCCCAAGCTCCAGTAACATGCCCAAAGTAAATGCATGTTGCTCTTTTACCCCAAAAAATGGCGCCAGTTCTTTTGCCGCAATAGCCGTGCTCATGCTCAGCTCGCGTAATTTACGCTTCATTAAACCAAATGGTTCTGTAGCATGCGGCATCCAATGTCTCACCGCCATTGTCGGGATGACCATTTGCAAGTTCTCAAGGCCTAAATACCTTAAAGCTAATGCCGGTGTGTCGACCTTAATAGACGTACCTTTGCTGTTTTTTTTGCGATATTGTGGCAAGTTGACTAGCGAAACCAGCTCACGACCCAACCAACTTAAGTCATTGACCAAAGGCTCTAAACGTCCAACCGAAGCTGAGCGCACGGCAAGAATGTCTAAGATCGCAGGAACGGAGTCTTGAATACCAATCACATCATGATAGATATTATCAAGGTCATGCAGCTGCTTTGAGATAGCTTCTTCGATAACGGAATGTAGATGCTTACTCGCTTTAGCAATATATTTGTGGTGACTTGTACTACTTTCTTGGCGTTTTGCAGCCGCAGCAATTTCCACCTCTAGCATAGTGCGCTGGGCGATATTCTCACCGTAGCTAATATCAAATGTATGGATATAGCCTATTTGCTTCTGCGCAAAGTTGAGGCTGATAAGAAGGTCATGGGCACGCTCAGATAGCGCTTGTGCCATTCTAATTTGCTTATTTTCTTGCGTCATGCATGCTACTTATCTAAAAGAAAAACACTGAGTTAAGCACTCAACAGAATCGTCTTACTGATTAACATTATACCAGTAAAAGCAATATTATGATTTGATATTGCGCACAATAGAATCAAAAAGTTACGTATCAAAAACTAGGCCCTAGTCTAACCAACAAAAGCGTAGTGAATATGGATGTATAACACTTAGGCGAAGTCCAGTTAGTTCTGTTTAAACTTTAGAAGCGTTTTATAAAGTTATCAAGTAATGCTAAGCCGTGCTCCGTGAGGATAGCTTCTGGGTGAAATTGCACACCTTCAAGTGCTCTATCGGATGCCAAGAGTCCCATAATTTCATCACGTTCACCCTCTTGTGTCTGTGTCCAAGCCGTCACGGCTAGAGACTTTGGTAAGCTACTTTGCTCAACAACCAAAGAGTGGTAACGACATACTTCGTATGGTGATGGCAGGCCTTGAAATACGCCTATGTTGTTATGGTGCACTCGAGACGTTTTACCATGCATCACTTGTTTTGCTCGAATGACTTTGCCACCTAAAGCTTGTGCGATAGTTTGATGGCCAAGACAAATGCCGAGGATAGGGATTTGTCCCTGTAGACGTTTTACGACTTCAAGCGAGATCCCAGCTTCATCAGGACTACAAGGGCCAGGAGATAGCACAACATATTTGGGATTAAGCTGCTTAATTTGTGAGGCGCTGATTTCATCATTTCGCTTTACCAGCACATCCACATCTAAGCGCTGAAAATACTGCACTAGGTTGTAGGTAAAGGAATCATAGTTATCAATCATCAACAGCATGTAGGTACCACTAAAAGAACCAAGCGGCCTATTCGCCACAGGGGTAAAGATCTTCGTTATAAATCTATTTTATCACGAACTCAACAGGAGAGTTTTCTTATATCTAGTATCTGCTTTAAACCAAGAGCCTGTAGACCCTTATAAAACAAAAAGACACCATAAATGGTGTCTTTTCTTTGTGTTTTTATCAACCGCGAGGAATAAAACCGACGGCGTCATACACAGCTTTCAGTGTTTTTTCGGCACGAATACTTGCTTTTTCCGCGCCTTTTTTCATGATTTCGTTCAGCAGAGTTTGATCTTCACGGATTTCTTTAAAGCGCGCTTGAATAGGCTCAAGCATATTCACTACCGCATCGGCAGTATCTTTCTTCAAATGACCGTACATTTTGTCTTCGTACTCTGGCACTAACTCTTCAATTGAGCGTTTGGTTGCAACACTAAGTAGCGTCAGTAAGTTGGACACACCAGGCTTTTCAACACGATCAAAGTAAATCCGTGCTTGCTCATCTGAATCCGTTACCGCTTTTTTCAGCTTTTTCTCTATCTTCTTAGGTTCATCCAACAGCATCACAAAACCATTTGGGTTTTCGTCTGATTTTGACATCTTCTTGCTTGGGTCTTGCAAGCTCATAACACGAGCGCCAAACTCTGGAATATAAGGTTCTGGGATCTTAAAGACATCGCCATACAGGTTGTTAAAGCGCGTTGCGATATCGCGGGTCAACTCAAGGTGCTGTTTTTGGTCTTCACCAACTGGTACCTGATCCGCTTGATACAATAAAATATCCGCAGCTTGCAATACTGGATAGGCGAATAAGCCAACGTTGACGTTATTGGCGTGCTTTGCTGACTTATCTTTAAACTGCGTCATGCGGTTTAATTCACCCATTTGTGCATAACAGTTCAGCACCCAACCTAGCTGTGCATGTTCAGGCACCTGTGATTGTACAAATAGTGACGATTTATTTGGATCGATGCCGCAAGCGGTATATAGTGCTACGCCGTCTAATACGCGATCGCGTAGTTGCTGTGGCTCTTGGCGAACCGTAATGGCGTGCAAGTCAACCAACATAAAGTAACAATCATGATCGTTTTGTAGTTTAAGCCACTGGTTAATGGCACCTACGTAATTGCCTATTGTCATACCACCGGTTGGCTGAATACCACTTAATACTACAGGTTTACTCATGTCGTTCCTTTATTTCTTCATTGAATTAACGTTGATTGATAATGGGGATAATATCTAAGAATCCATCACAAAGGTACTGTGGATTGAACTCTTTCAAATCGAATCCTTGATTATACCCATAATTTAAAGCAATCACAGGTATCTTAGCGCCCTGAGCGGCCAAAATATCGCTTTTAGAATCGCCAACCATAATTAGCTTATCCGCAGGTATACCTAGACGCTCGGCAGCCAACAATAGCGGTGCTGGTGATGGTTTCTTGTCAGTATCATCACCACAGACGATACAATCAAAATGCGCTGTTAGATTTAATTTATCCAGCAGCTTTAGCGTAAATGCACGATTTTTATTGGTCACGATGGCTTTTGGCACTGTGGCAAATGCAGATAGCCCTGTCTCAACATGCGGATACAAACCCGCATACTGACCAACTAATTCATCATAATGCACTTTAAAACGCTCAATGGCGGTGTGCGCTAAACTTTCGGATAGCGCTTCACTAACTTCATGGCTACCGCTTAAGCCTCTTTTTACTAACATATCGATGCCGTTACCTACCCATTCACGCACTAGAGCATGACTAACAATTGGGTGAGCAAGCTCAGACAGCGTTAAGTTGAGCGCCATATACATATCCTCGACGCTATCAACTAACGTGCCATCGAGGTCAAATAAAATACCCTCAAAGCGCATTATTTTACCTTTGCTAATTCTTGACGCATGGCGTCTATTACCGTTTTGTAATCAGGTTGATTAAAGATAGCGGAACCCGCAACAAACATGTCTGCACCGGCAGCTGCGACTTCTGCAATGTTGTCCACCTTAATCCCACCATCCACTTCAAGGCGAATGTCGCGACCGGAAGCATCAATCCGTGCTCTCGCTTCTTTTAATTTCTCAAGTGTATGTGGGATAAAACTTTGGCCACCAAAGCCCGGATTTACTGACATCAAGAGGATTTGATCAATTTTATCCATCACATGATCGAGATAATGCAGCGGCGTGCCCGGGTTAAATACCAAGCCTGCTTTACAACCTGACTCCTTAATCAAAGCAAGGCTTCTGTCTATATGCTCGCTGGCCTCTGGGTGAAATGTAATAATGCTCGCCCCAGCTTTAGCAAACTCGGGAATTAGACTATCTACAGGCTTTATCATCAAATGTACGTCGATAGGAGCGGTAATTCCGTAATTTCTTAATGCGTCACAAATCATAGGGCCAAAGGTTAAATTTGGCACATAGTGATTATCCATTACATCGAAATGAACCACGTCGGCACCCGCAGTCAGTACCTTTTCAACATCTTCACCTAACCTCGCAAAATCAGCGGATAGAATGGATGGTGCAATTAAAAAATCAGACATACTTTTCCCCTAAACGTAAGACCGTGATACTGTACCGTAAATTGCCCAAAATGTCTGCGATTTAAGGCGCTTTATGATTGTGCAATAAACGAACATTGTGTATTATTATGTGATATCTAACTTCTGGGGATAGGGTTATGGTTTCTAGATATAAAGCACGGATTGCTCTACTTGGGACGGTATTAGCCGTGTCAGTAGGGGTATTTTCTTTCGACAATGATGAAAGTCTTGCCGCAAATTACTCCGCATGCACTTGTAGCACTGGCAATTTAAGCAGTCGAATAAATGCAGTGGAATGCCAGAAAGAAGCACACACCAGCTGGGCTGCGTGGTTGACTGGCGGTAGTTCGAGTGGCCAATTCCATTATTTGGATTTGCTCGAGCTATTACTTGGCTCTAAAGATAATCAAAGCAGTAGTAAAGTTTCATCTCCTTACTAATACCAGTTGAGCCAATCAACTGGTAAGAGGTAAACACTATGGCTTCTTCCAATAGTAAATTCGCGTTAATTCAAAGTGTCTGTGCAGCGATGTTTGGTGTGCAGAGTGGTCAAAAACAAGCATATGACTTTAACAAAAAGCATTTTTGGCCGTTTGCTTTTGCAGGCATCATTTTTGTCGCTATCTTTGTCATTGGCTTAATTTGGTTTGTAAATGGTGTAGTTTTAGCTTAGTCCTTTATGCCGCAGAAAATTACGGACGATGATATAACGCCATTAGCTCGTTGACTTTATTCCGCCCATTACCCTTTGGGCTAATTGTACGCTTCACCTTTATCACATCTAACTTCGCTTGATTATAAATCTTTCGTGTCCACACCGTGTCATGATTGGAAATTAACACTGGTGTTTGCTTTTCAAAAGCCGCCGTTTCCGCAAGGTTCGCCAATTGTGCTTGGTCGTCTAAGTTAAAGCCACCTTTTGCATAGCTTGTAAATGATGCTGTTTTGCTCAAAGGTACATACGGTGGATCGCAATACACTACCGCATTTCTCGGCATGGTTTCAAATACTTGGCTGTAACTTTGGCAGGTAAAGATGGCATGCTGGGCTTTCTCAGCAAACACATATAGCTCACGCTCTGGAAAGTAAGGCTTTTTATACTTACCAAAAGGGACGTTGAAGATCCCCTTGAGGTTATAACGACATAAACCATTGTAGCCGTGGCGGTTCATATATAGAAATAGAATCGCACGCTCATACACATCAATGCTCTCGTTAAACTGTTGTCGGTAGGCATAGTAAGCATCTGGATGGTTATTCAGCTCGACGAATAGCCTCTTAGCATCACTGATAAATTCATCGGGAATACGCTTCAACTCTTTATACAGGTTGATAAGATCAGCGTTAATGTCATTTAGGACATAATGCTTAAACTGCGTGTTAAGAAAAACAGATCCCGCTCCAACAAAAGGTTCTACTAGCGTGTCGGCTTCATTACTTGCTGCTTGTAGGCGCTTAGAAATATCTTCTACTAAGCTGTATTTTCCGCCTGCCCATTTTAAGAAGGCTCTAGTCTTTTGTTGCATGCTCGTTCTATGTCGTGAGTGGTTGCGCGATTTTACACTAAATGTGGCTAATTACCGAGAGACTGAGTAATTTCTTGTTTAATTTTACTCATTCTCTTAAAAAATGGCTGACCTTTTTGTAGTGCTTCTGGCAATACCGCCTTTGCTTGCTTCGCTGATGCCAAACTCTCATAAGCATCAGTAGTGACTACAAACCAAGTTCGGCCATTTCTTAATACAGTAAACTGCTGTGTCTCTACCTCGTTATGCTCCGCCATAAACCCAGCTGCAATCTCACTTTCTGTCACGGCAAGTAATTGGATCACCCATTCATCATCTGAGCGACTTAGATACCAAGGGTTTCCCACCAATACTTCAGTCTCTGCGTGTTGAGGCTCTTTCACTGGCGATAAGGTGGCCGGCGTCCTATCAAAGTTGGTTTCTTCAGCTGCATTCGCTTGCTCTGATAGTGCGTTACTGCTGTTTGAAGCATCTTCTTTTGCTTCAGTTAATGCAGATAAGATACTACCAACAGGTGCTATTTCGATGTGCGTTGGCGTTTCGGCTGGCAACTCCGGTTGCACGTCGTTTTCAATTTCAACTTTTTCAACTGTAGTAGTTGGCGCTTCAAACACAGCTTGCGCATCAATAGCGGTGGCTACTGTTTCTTCATTATCTTGAGTTGGTGTCCAGTATCGTTTTAACTCTTGCTTATACACTAAAGCAACCATCAACGCTGTCAGTATCAAACAAAGCGCAATGACATACCATTGCCATTGTGACTTGCTACCCACTTTTGAACTTTGCTCACGTAAATTCAAACTCTGTTGCTGTGGCTGCCAAGAAAGTAAAACACTTGGATTACCTCGAGCCTCAGCAACAAACGTATTAAAAATAGGATCTTCGTCAGGCGGTAAATCCTTGTAAAACATGCTCATCAAACGCTTACTTTCGAGCATGGATAAAGGCTCGATATGAATATCCAAACTTTCAGGGATCAGCTGAGGCTGCTGCGCAGTAGCGAGTATGTAAATTGTTTCGCGAGAAGATTTTGCGAGCTTTTGTAATTGTTCCGTAAGCTCTTGAGTTAAATGCCTGACGTTATCTAACACCCATAAGCATGGTCCACAAGCTTGCTCATCGTGGAGCAACAAAAAGTTTTCACTTAGAGATAACTTCTGATCAATGAGAGGACTGCGAAAACTATGCTCAAGTAGCTGCCGCACTACATCAAATTCTTGAGTATTAGCAGTCAGCTTTACAAACGCTTTATTAAAGTCTGGATATTTATCGGTAAGAAACGACTCTGCAAGGTAGCTTTTACCAAGACCTGAAGAGCCGACTAAGGTTATCAGGTTTTGGCCATAGTCGAATTGCATAGCAATTCTATCTACCAATGCAGCTCTGCTTGGTAAAATTTGCGACTGCATTTAACGACCTATTAGAGTTACCACGGTTTCATCGCTAACATCATCCACTAGCGCACATTGACCTAATTGCGTTGGTAGAATAAAACGAATTTTGCCTTGTTTGTTCTTTTTGTCTTTGCGCATATGTTGTAAAAACTGCGCCGCGGTCATCTCGCTTGGCGCTTCTGTCGGTAATTGATAAAGCGCAATAACGCGACGGATCTTTTCAACATCAGCTGTACTTAGCGTACCACGCTGGCAAGCCAGGTTTGCCGCTATCATCATTCCAGCAGCAACAGCCTCACCGTGCAACCAATTACCATAGCCCATTTGCGCTTCAATCGCATGGCCAAAGGTGTGACCCAGATTAAGTAATGCACGCAATCCAGCTTCGGTTTCGTCTTTGGCGACGATCTCAGCTTTTATCGCACAACACTTATAAATAACCTGTTGAAGACTTTCAGCATCTAGTGCGCTGAGCTGAGGGTGCTGTTCCGTTAATGTATCAAGAAAAGATGCGTCATAGATCAACGCGTATTTAATGACTTCTGCCATACCCGCAGCAAACTCTCTTGCAGGTAATGTACTTAAGGTCTTAGTGTCGATAAAAACTGCTTTTGGCTGATAGAAAGCACCAATCATGTTTTTACCGAGCGGATGATTCACCGCTGTTTTACCACCAACTGACGAATCTACCTGTGACAATAAAGTCGTAGGGATCTGAATAAATGGAACGCCACGCTGATAGCATGCCGCAACAAAACCAGTCAAGTCGCCAACCACACCGCCACCGAGGGCAATTAAGCACGTATCGCGACCACAATTATGTTCAAGCAAAAAGGCAGAGATCTTTTCAAACCACTCTAGTGATTTGTATTGTTCACCATCAGGGATAACAAAATGTAGCGGTTTTTGAGCATCAAGTATCGCTAAAAGATTGTTTAAATATAGAGGTGCAATTGTGGTGTTGGTGATGATAACAGGACGACTTTGCCCAACATACTGCTTAAGCCGTCCTTCATCTGATAAGAGATGTTCACCGATGAAGATGGGATAGCTTCGCTCGTTTAAATCTACCTTTAATTCAAGCATGGCTTCCCTCCTACGGTGTTGTTATTAGAAGTCTAATTTTTCAATAATTTGGTTTGCAACTACTTTAGCGCTTTGTTCATCCGTGCGAACAACGTGATCTGCCACTTCTCTATATAGTGGTTCACGCTCATCAGCTAAGCGCTCTAGTACGTCACGTGAGTCTTCACTGGTTTGTAGTAATGGACGACGCTTATCACGCTGAGTACGAGCTACCTGTTTTTCGATCGGCGTTTCTAGGTAAACAACAATACCGCGCGCAGACAACTTGTTGCGCACTTCTTTGCTGATCACAGAGCCACCACCTGTTGCTAACACAATGCCTTGCATTTCCGTTAGGTCAGAGATGACGCTTTCCTCACGCTTGCGGAACCCCTCTTCGCCTTCAATATCGAACACCCAAGAAATATCAGCACCTGTACGGCGCTCAATTTCCTGATCCGAATCGAAAAATTCAAGGTGTAATTGATCTGCAATGTGACGACCAATCGTGCTTTTACCAGCCCCCATCGGGCCTACTAGAAATATATTACGTTTCTCAGCCATATCTTTTTAGTACAAACGAACTCTAAAATTTGAAATAAAACCCCGCCTAACGACCTGGCCCCAAAATTAAGGAGGGGATTATCTCAGTAATCCGTGAACAATTTCAAGTCAAACCACGCAAAAAGCGCAATACTTTTACTGTCAACGGGCCTATAAACTGTCTTGAATGATCTTGGGCGTCACAAATATCAGCAATTCTCGCTTTTCGTTAACATCACGAGAGTTCTTAAACAATAGACCTAAATATGGGATATCGCCCAAAATTGGGATCTTACTTACTGCTGTTTTCACTTCTTGCTGATAAATACCACCCAGTACGATAGTTTGACCATTTTCGACCAGTACTTGTGTTTGGATCTGTTGGGTGTTGATCGCTGTCGCTGGGCCATTTGGCGTTTGCACGGTATCACCTTTAGTGTCTTGTGTAATCACTAAGTCGAGAATTATTTTATTATCAGGTGTGATTTGCGGTGTTACCTCCAAGCTTAATACCGCTTTTTTAAAGCTCACCGTCGTGGCACCACTCGACGATGCTTCTACGTAAGGAATTTCTGTACCTTGCTCAATACGCGCCTTTTTCTGATTGGCCGTGGTGATACTTGGCGTCGCAATTATCTCACCTTTGTTCTCTTGTTCCAAAGCTGACAACTCGAGATCAATCAATGTACCATCCGCCAATTTAGCAATGTGCATACCAATGCTGCCAGCAGGAACCCCTTTCACGCCTAAATTAACGTTCAAGCGATTTTCCAAAGACGGAATGTTACCATTGGACAAAGCATCAGCGCCTTCCAGCGTGCCGGATATGGCATCGCTACCTTGCTGGTCGCTAAAACCCCAACGAACACCTAGGTCTTCTTGTACGGTATCATCCACAGTCACCATACGTGACTCAATACGTACCTGTTTTACTGGCACATCTAAGGTTTCAACCATCCGACGCACACTTTCAATACTGCGTGAGGTATCTTTAATTAGTAACGTGTTGGTACGTTTATCAACGGACACACTACCACGATGGCTAATAATAGAGTTGATATCGGTTTTGAGTAAGTCAGCAAACTCTTCCGCTTTCGCGTAATTAAGTTGAATATACTCGCTATATAATGGCTCTAACTCTTCAACTTGCTGACGCGCCTGTAATTCTTTGGCTTCTCTCGCTGCGAGTTCTTCTGATGGTGCAACCATCAAAATAGAACCATCCATACGCTTATCTAGCCCTTTCACACGTAACACGACATCAAGAGCCTGGTCCCAAGGTACACCGTCTAAACGCAGAGTAATATTGCCAGATACCGTGTCACTCGTTACTAGGTTAAAGTTGTTTGTATCTGCGATGATCTGTAGTACGGAGCGAATTGGAATATCCTGAAAGTTCAGCGTGATAGGTTGACCTTTATACTCTTTTTTATCGCCAAAGGTTTTATTACCTTCATCTTTTTCAACTGATAATGTAAAGATGTTATCAAGCTGCTGATAGGTAAACTTGAATGCCGCATTTGGCTCAATCACAATGCGGCTTTTATTGTTTTCTTTAAAGGTCTCGATACGAGATACCACAGTGCCAAAATCTAACACATCAAGTTCATATAACAGGTCTTCTGCAATACCGATATGGTGGAAGTCCGCAATGATTTTGCCACCGCGCTCTTGTACATCAATAGCCGCTTGATTGTGCTCTAGAAACGCTAGTACTTTCGCCTCACCTTTCTCACCCCGACGAAAATCGATAGCTTGAATTTGGTTGATGAATGCGGTGACTTTTTGACTTTGATCTTGCTCAGAGACAATCGGCTTGTTAGATACTTCCACTATCACGAGGTTATTCTTAACTTCGGTTTTGTATAGTTTAAGCTCATCCATGTTGATGGATACGGCAAAGCCACCATCTCTGAGTTCACTGGTAATGCCTTGAATACCCGCTTTATTAATGCTCAATGCTTTTAAGCTTTCTTCAAACTCAGCCTGCTGGAAAAATAACTCAATACTAGTACTTTCACCAACAACTCGAACTTTTGGCTCAGTATTGAGCTTTTCGTCAAACACCAGTTGTAGCTGGGTTTCCCCTGTTGACACTGGGTTATAGCGAATGTCATACAACATAGGAATGGCATGCGCAATTGACGAAAGGCCAACTAAAGCAACACCGAGCACAGAACGCCATAGTGTTCGAGTGCTTTTAATGGTTGATTTTATAACGTTATTGTTAGTATTCACTCGCGCCACCTTGTTCCGCTTCTAACATTTCCACTTTTGTTAGCCTTTCTTTCCAACATCCCGTTCCATCAGGGATCAATTCTAATAATTCTAAATGATCAGCTTGTACACTCAGTACTTTGCCATGATACAACCCCATATATTCGCCACGTTTAACACGATACAAGCCTTGCGTTGCCGCTTCGATTAGCGCCCAACGACCGTCAGACTTGGCAATAATGCCTTTCATACGCAGATTATCCAATGGAAACTTCTCTAACGGATAGCGATCTCTATCAGGATCTGGGTGTAAGCAGTTTTTAATTTGAACTAATTTATTTTCAATCACTTCAGGCTGCGGCGCAACGAAAGGACTACGCAACTCCGAAGCGCTATATTTAAACGGTTCATAATTTTGCATTTCAGGTATAGGCTCGATTTTAGGCGTTGAGCTTGCCTTTACCTGATCAATAAATTCTTTTTGTTCTGCCGTACTATCGTTACAACCAGAGATGAACATCAATGTGGTCACGCAGAGCATCAGTCGGATCATTTCTGACCTCCTTGCTCATAGCGATAAGTTTTTGCCACAACACTAAATATCAGCTCGCCGTTTCCTGCATTTTCGATTCTAAAATCATGTAAGCTGACTATACGAGGCAACTCAGATACTTTACTCACAAACTGACCAAATTCATGATACTTACCAATCACCTCTAACTTAATCGGCAATTCGGTATAAAACTCTTTACGTACCTCGGGCATCCAGCCAATTTTTAGAAAGGTTAACCCGCTTGAAGTACCGACGTAAGTCAGATCGTCAAGTAACCCAGGTGTTTCGTTAGAACTTGGCAGTCGTCTCAACAGCTCTGTGAATTGCGCTTCCATATCAATCATTTGCTGTTTATATAACTCTAGATTGTTTGCTCTTGCGTATTTAATTCGGTAGCTCGTTCTCAGCTCCTGCTCTTTTTTAACTGCTTGATCGTAGCGGTCGATTGAGCTTGAAACCATCAGGTTATAACCCAAAACCATCATTAATAAAACCACGAGAACGGAACATAAAACTTTTACAGGAAAAGGCCAATGACCAATGTTGTCAAGTTCTAGCTCATTCCAATCGATTTCTCTCAAACTGTTTAAGTCAAAATTCATGCACTATCCCCCGCCCTATTTCGCTTTATCGGCTAAGTGGATGTCTTCATGAGACTTAACATAAAAATGCATCGTAAAATCACTCAGTAATTTTGAACTTTGCTCACCGGCTACTATGCCTTGGATCACTGGCCGCTCCAATAAATAAGACGACTCGACTTGTCGTAGCATCTGCGATAAGCGGTTATTTGATTCACTACGACCAATGACTTTGATCATATTGTCTTGCCGTTCAAGACTGGTGAGATAAACCCCGGCAGGAACCACTCGTGCTATTTCATCGATAATTTGCGTGCCGAGACTACGGTTGAGTTGCAACTCCTCAATGAGCCGGATACGGCGCTGTAAATTTTCTTTTTGCTTATTCAGATCGTTAATCGCAACTATTCGGGAATCAAGTTGAGAGATCTCACTTTCGAGATAGCGGTTTTTAATTTCTTGCCCGGTTTTTAAGCCGTCATAGAAGCTGCCAAGTAGGTACATTAACAACAGACAAGTCGCGATGATCACCGCAATGATAGTCAGAAAGATTTGTTGCGATGCTTGCCTTTGCTGCTCGCGCCAAGGAAGTAGATTTATATGTGGCATGATGAGAAGCTCCTTAGTGCCAAGCCTGTCGCTAAGGCGAACTGTGCTTTATGTTTTTGCAGCACATGCCTATCCACCTTTGGTGCAATCTCCATGTCAGCAAACGGATCGGCCACTATTGTATGGATCCCAAGCTCATCAATGAGCAGTTTATCTAAGCCATCAACTAAAGCCGTCCCACCCGTCAACACAATGTAGTCAATATGATCTTTACCACTGGTCGTCATAAACATTTGCACCGCTCGGCGAATTTGCTGCAGCATAGAAGTTTGGAACGGAGCCAAGACTTCAAAGGTATAGTTTGGCGGTAAATCACCCGTCGTTTTAGCCAGTTCCGCTTCATCGTAAGTTTTGTTGTAATAAGCAACGATACTGTTGGTATATTGCTCACCACCAAAGACTTGATCACGGGTGTAAATCGCTTTCCCAGATTGAATCACGCTTATCAGCGTAAGCACCGCACCAATATCTATCATTGCTACGATTTTATCGAAGGCATCGTTGGGTAGCTCAGGATAAATAACGTCCATGGCTCTACTCAGTGCATAGTTTTCTACATCCACAACTTTCGCTTTGAAGCCAGCTTCTTCCAATGCGCCAACTCGTGCTTGCACGCTTTCGGTACGCGCCGCTGAGAGCAATACATTCATTTTTGATGGATCAGCTTCATTTACTCCAATTTTTTCAAAATCTAGACTAACTTCATCTAATGGGTAAGGGATCAGGCTATCTGCTTCAATGGCTATCTGAGACTCGAGTTCAGCATCAGTTAATGAGACATCCATAAAGATCACTTTTGTAATCACGGTCTGACCGGATACGGCAACTGCTGCATATTGCGTGAGCTTTGGAATGCGCCGCTTCATTTTAGTTATCGCGTTGCCGATCGCTTCAATGTCTTGAATGGCCCTTTCGTTTACAGCTCCTTTCGGAATAGGTTCAATCGCAACGGCTTCTACTCGATAGCTGGAACTTGTCTTCGACAGCAACACCGCTTTGACACAATGGGAGCCTATATCGATCCCTATCATCAGAGGTGCTTGTTTTTTTAGTAGTTTGCTCAGCATGTGAAGCGCCCGTTTCCTTTTAAGACTGTGTACCATAAAAATTTAGCACACAAAAATATTAATCGTTTTTTAATCAAGATATACTAGCAGTGTCTACCTGTAATTGGGAGTCTAACTAGGGATAATTCCGTGAAATTATTGAAAAGATTTTTACAATTCGTTTTTGTTTGTACCCTCTTAGGCGTGTTGACACTTATCAGTCTTTATTATTATGTCAAATCTGACATACCAAGTGTAGAGGTTTTGAAAGATGTCCAGCTACAAACCCCCATGCAAGTCTTTACACGAGACGGAAAACTCATCAACCAGTTTGGTGAAAAGCGCAGGATCCCTGTACGTTTGCAGGATGTTCCGCTCCCCATGCGAAAAGCATTTTTAGCGACCGAAGACAACCGCTTCTACGACCATTTCGGCGTTGACCCGATAGGTATTGTCCGTTCCGCTTTAGTGCTCATCACCACAGGGCAAAAAAAGCAGGGAGCGAGTACGCTCACTATGCAACTTGCCAGAAACTTTTTCTTAACAAGAGAGAAAGCCTATATTCGTAAAGTAAAAGAAATCTTTATTGCGTTGCATATTGAGCAACTCTTAACAAAAGATGAAATTTTTGAGCTTTACTTAAACAAAATTGAACTGGGTAATCGCGCCTTTGGTATCGGTGCAGCAGCACAAGTCTACTACGGTCGCTCACTATCAGAATTAACTTTAGCAGAAATGGCAATGATTGCAGGCCTGCCAAAAGCGCCTTCTGCGTTAAATCCAATTCGTAACCCAGAGCGCGCGCAATTGCGCCGGAATGTTGTGCTCGGACGAATGCTTGCTGAAAAGTATATTACCCGCGCAGAATATAATGAGGCGACACAAGCTCCTATCACGGCTAAATTTCATGGCGCCGAAATCGAGCTGTATGCACCTTACATTTCTGAAATGGTTCGCGCCTATATGGTCGAACGTTACGGTACTGATAAAGCTTATAACTCAGGCATGAAAGTTTACACTAGTGTGGAATCTGATATGCAACAGGCTGCTCAGCATGCATTAGTTGATAATTTACATGCCTACGATATGCGTCACGGCTTTAGAGGCGCAGAAGAAACCTATTGGCAAGCTGAAACAGAATCGCCGCTAAGCCATGAAGGCATTATTACTCGCCTTAAAAAGGTCAATGAAATTGGACCGTTAAAAGCCGCTGTCGTGCTAAGCATTACAGAAAAAACCGCTGACCTACTTTTAAAAACCGGTGAACAAATTACATTGGAATGGTCAGGCTTAAGTTGGGCCAGACAATACATCAGTGAGACGCGTCAAAGCTTACCACCAAAAACAACCGCAGATATCCTCGCGCCGGGCATGCAAGTTTTTGTCCGCAAACAAGACAACGGCTGGATGTTAAGTCAGTTGCCGCAGGCATCCAGTGCACTTGTATCACTCGACCCACAGGATGGGCGTGTCAAGGCGATTGTGGGTGGCTACAGCTTTGAGCTTAGCCAATACAATCGCGCTACCCAAGCTAAACGCCAGGTGGGCTCGAACATCAAACCTTTTATTTATTCATCCGCATTAGAAAATGGCTATACCCTAGCCACCATTCTTAATGATGCCCCTATTAATCATTGGGACAGAAGCGTTGGCGTGGCTTGGCGTCCGAAGAATAGCCCTGAAGTATATAACGGCCCAATCCGTATTCGCCGAGCGCTCGCACAATCGAAAAACGTGGTATCGGTTCGTTTGATCAAAGGCGTTGGCATAAATAAGGCTGCTGATCATTTGCTTAAATTTGGTTTCCAAGACGCAGATATTAACCGTAGTGAATCATTAGCGCTTGGTAGTGCCGCATTGACTCCTCTTGAAATGGCACGCGGCATGGCCACTTTTGCCAACGGCGGTCACCTCATTGAGCCGTATTTTATCGATAAAATTACCGATTCATTCGGTACCGAGCTTGGTTCTGCTGAGCCGTTGTTGGTATGCGACGAGCAGCAGCTAGAAGAACAGCCTGAGCGCTGTGCGCCACAAGTGATCTCGGAGCAAAACGCATTTCTGATTGCTGATGCGCTACATAGTGCTATCTGGGGTGGCGGTAGCTGGAAACACGACACGGGCTGGAGCGGTACGGGCTGGCGTGGTCAGTGGTTGAAACGTCGTGACCTTGCTGGAAAAACGGGGACCACCAACGACTCCGTAGATACTTGGTTTACGGGCTTTAACCGTAATGTCCTCACCACAGTTTGGGTTGGCTTTGACGATGCGAGTAAATCCTTGGGTCGTGCGGCCTACAACGCTAACCTTGGTGATAACCAACTTGTCGGCGCAGAAGCCGGGGCGATTTCAGCGCAACCTGCTTGGATAGACTTTATGCGTGAGGCACTTAAAGATCAACCTTTGGCCCCGATAGAGCCGCCTCCAGGGCTTATTTCAACTCGGATTGACTTAAAGACAGGACTTTTGTCTCGTAAGAACGACTACACATCTCGGTTTGAGTATTTCGAGCAAGGTACAGCCCCGACCAAATACGTATTAGATACGGATAGCAGCACACCGTTTGACGATACCGCGCCGCTACCGACTCACGAAGAGTTATTCTAAAATAGAAATGCCGATACAGATGTATCGGCATTTTTGTCTTATACCAGTTGTATTATATCTACTTTCTTAATAGAGTTATTTTAGATTTTGCGTTAGCCAGAATAAATCGGAATGTATTCCCGCTGCTGTCACTGCTTTACCTGCCCCTGGGCCTTGGATCACCAGTGGGTTTTGTTCATACCATTTAGTGTGGATCACAAAAATATTATCACCCGGTGTTAAATTCGCGATTGCCGAGCCATTTGGTACCTGTGCAATGCCTACTTTTGCAGACACTTTGCCATTGCTTGCAATTTCAAGCGCACCCGTATAGCGAAGCGCAGCGTCATTCGCTGTGGCCTTTGCATAGTGTGTCGCATAAAAGTCATCGAGTTGCTGACGATTTTCTAAAAACGTTTGCCATGAACCCACACTCAAGGACTCAGGCATTAACGCTTCTAGTTCAATATCGTCAAGCTCAAGTTCAATGCCTAACTCTCTTGCTAAGATCAAAAGCTTGCGCTGCATATCACGGCCAGATAGATCTTCGCGCGGATCGGGCTCGGTAAAACCAAGTTCTTGCGCTCCAAGCACTAGCTCAGAAAATGCTCCAGAACCATCATAGCGACTACACAGCCAAGATAAAGTGCCGGAAAAGACGCCTTCAATTCTCACCACTTCATCGCCACTATTTTGCAGATCAGCCAACGCAAAGTTAATGGGTAGACCTGCGCCAACACTGGTGTTGTAACGCCATAACAGGTTACGCTCTTGTAACTGCTGACGCAGCTTGGAGTACCAACCTTGTTGTGCCGTGCCGGCATATTTATTAGCGCTGATCAAATGGCAGTCATGTTCAACAAACTGCGGATACAACTCGCTGAAACGCTCGCTCGCAGTAATATCGACCACCACTTTATGCTCGTAATCTAGCTCTTTAATACGAGTGAATAGCTCTGCTTCATTATATTCGATGGCCTCATTTTGCCATTGCTGTTGCCACGATGCTAAGTTCAGCCCGCTTGGACAGAACAACATTTGCTTAGAACGCAGTAAGCCAACCAACTTAAGATCAAAGTGCTCACTCAGCTTAGCGACTTGGTTTTTACATTGTTCGATAAACACTTCACCCACATTGCCAACACCAGCCACAATCACAGCAAGCTCTCTGCCTTTATTGACCAAACGCTCATGCAATATAGCAAGTAGATCGCTATCAATTGCTTGATCGGTTAACACTAAGCTGTAATGACGCTCTTGCAGTACAAAACGGGTGACAATCGCATGTTCATCCAATAATTCCAGAGCTTGCTGATGTAACCCTGCAACATCCTGGCTTGGGGCAACAATAGCAAAGCCTTGTACCTGTGACTCAATAATATTGGCTCGCGAATCCAGCGCTTTGATCACTAGGTGGCTAAACTCAGATGGCACTAGTAAATGTGCCTCTCCACCTTTAATAAAATGATGAATGCTATGCTGGATAAGCTGGCTTAGCTGTTTCACTTCACCGCTTTTTAGCTGCTCAACGCGTAACAGGTCAAGTTGTCCAAAAGTGGTAATAAAGCGCTTCTCTTTGCTGTAGCCTGCCTTTACTATCTCAGTGCCAAGTGCATCGGCATCAAAGCTGCTACGAACTTGTAGTTTTATATCGGTATCTTTCAGTGGAGACAGCGTTTTTGCATGTAATACCGGATTACCTAATCGTGCGAGTAATTCAGCTTGGCCACGGCATACCTTAGTGTATTTTATGGCGTTAGCGACTTTACGTGGATCTGTGCTGAATACACCAGTTGTATCCGTCCAAATTGATACTTGAGCCGCATCAAGATAACTTGCCAACAAAGTTGCGCTATAGTCACTGCCATTTCGACCTAGAGTCACCGTTTCACCTTGTGCATTTACGGCAATAAAACCGGTAACAATATAGATAGCGTGGTCATCAATGGCGCGATAGCACGCTTCTTTGTTATGAGCGTGCAGCAACACTCCTTCTTGTTGTACAAATAACGTACGAGCATCGATAGCTTTGGCTTTAATACCTTGAGAACTTAGGTAGTTTGCTAATATACGAGCCGACCATAGCTCTCCGTGAGCAAGCAAGCTGGCGTAGTGAAGAGCCTGCTCTTCTCGTCCTAAAGCGATTGCCTGCAGCTCATTGACGAGCTGTTTGAGTAACACACCATGCTGTTCACCCACAAACAGGGCATCAATTAATTCACGTTGATGATTTTCAACTTGTAATAAAACATCGTTGAATGCGCGAACGTCTTGCTGCTCAAAACTTTGCCATAACTTCACTAGGGTATTCGTTGTTTTTCCTGCAGCAGAAACCACAACACTGTCTCCTAGCTGACATTGCTCTAACACTATCTTGGCAACCGCTTGATAACGCTCTGGCGAGCTTAAGCTCGAACCACCAAACTTATGTACTACTTTTGCCATTTACTCACCACAACGCTACTGTATGTGCAGGCGTTAATTTGAATGACTTAGCATCATCACTCGCCCGACTTTCATCAATACCTGCAAATCCTGATTCCAGATCTGCAATGAGATCCTGTACATCTTCAATGCCTACAGAAATACGAATCAACGTGTCGCCCACTCCCGCTTCTAAACGTGCTTGCGGCTCCATACCTGCGTGTGTCATCGTCGCTGGATGGCAAATTAGACTCTCAACCCCACCTAAAGATTCTGCCAATGAAAAGTGCGTTAGAGACGTTAAAAACTTCGCTGATGTTTGCAGATCGCCTTTGATATCAAAGCTCACCATGCCACCAAAGCCGAGCTGTTGTTTTTTCGCAAGTTCGTGTTGAGGATGCGACTCAAGGCCAGGGTAATAAACTTGACTAACATACGGCGACTTTTCTAAATACTCCGCAATAAGCTGGGCATTTTCTTGATGTTGGCGTAAACGCACGTTTAAGGTGCGCAGTCCTCGTAGAGTAAGGTAACTATCAAAAGGTGCGCCGGTAATACCGATATTATTCGCCCACCAAGCTAACTCATCACCCAACTCCTGTGTACGCGCGATCACCGCCCCCCCCACGACATCAGAATGGCCATTGATATATTTAGTGGTTGAATGCACGACAACATCCACGCCAAAAGCAATAGGGTTTTGTAATGCAGGAGACAAGAAGGTGTTGTCAGCGGCAACCAAAGCCCCTATGGAGCGCGCTGCGTTTACGACAGCTTCTATATCCGTGAGCCTTAATATGGGGTTACTGGGTGTTTCAATCCAAACTAATTTAGGTTTGATCTGCTGCAGCTGTGCAAGACTTTCTGGTTGCGTAAGATCCAAGACGGCTAATTTGAGCAATCCACGCTTTGCAAGCGATGTAAACAAGCGATAGCTACCACCATAACAGTCATGTGGAATAACCAGCGTATCGTCATGGTTAAGCAGTTGCGTTACTAGGTGAACGGCAGCCATGCCAGTCGCGGTAATAATGCCACGAGCACCGCCTTCAAGTTCGGTAAGTGCCTGTGCCAGCACATCACGATTAAAGTTACCACTGCGGCCATAATCGTAGTCGCGTTTGGTATCAAAATCGGCAAAAGAATAGGTGGTAGAAAGGTAAAGCGGTGGCACTACTGCTCCATGTGCTTTATCAGCTTCTATACCGTGACGCACTGCAACCGTCGATTTGTTAACTTGACTCATAAGGTCACCTAGATAGTTGGATGTTTAGACGTCTAAAAGGTTAGAACAACAGAAACTAGAAGTCAAAACATTTATACCGCTAAATGGCTAAATAACTAGTATTTGACTATCTTTTTTAAACCGATAAAATTTCGCCACTCTAGGCGTTGCTAATACGACTGAGTTATTGAAAACTATGGCAGAGATTCTTCTATCTCGCTATGGCGGATTAGTTTATTCATCTATTTGGGTTTAGGATTTATCTTTAATTCGTAAAGTTATCCCTATATTCATGCGGTTGGTGAATAATGTAGACCAGAACCCAGTCATATTGGCATTGATGTAACTGAGGCAAGTACACAATTATGGCAAAATGGAACGGTGAGTATATTCACCCATATGCAGAACACGGTAAGAAAGCAGAGCAAGTAAAAAAGATCACGGTGAGCATACCTCTGAATGTACTCAAAGTGCTAACTGATGAGCGTACACGTCGCCAAGTGAATAACTTACGTCATGCCACGAACAGTGAGCTTTTATGTGAGGCGTTTCTACATGCCTTCACAGGTCAGCCACTGCCGAGCGATGAAGACTTGAGAAAAGATAATCCAGAGCGTATTCCGTTAGAAGTAAGACAAATAATGGAAGAGCGAGGCTTGGAGATCCCAGAAATAAACGAAGAGTGATAAAAACTCTCTCGCGCTGGAATACAGACACAAAAAAAGCCTCAACCGAGGCTTTTTTCATTTGGATAATACCATTGGTATTATTCCATATATCCAGCTGGCATGTCGATTTGTGCCACGCCTGATTCAATTGCAGCTGCCGCTACCGCTTTTGCAATACGAGGTAACAAACGCGGGTCCATTGGTTTTGGAATAATATACTCAGAACCAAACTCAAGGCTATCCACGTCAGCCGCTTTTAACACTTCAGCAGGCACAGGCTCTTTAGCAATCGTTCTAATTGCTTCAACCGCTGCAATCTTCATCTCGTCATTGATAGCAGTTGCACGTACATCAAGCGCACCACGGAAGATAAACGGGAAACACAGTACGTTATTTACCTGGTTTGGATAATCCGAGCGACCAGTCGCCATGATCAAATCATTACGTGCACCGTGTGCAACTTCAGGGCTGATCTCTGGATCTGGGTTAGAACAAGCAAATACCACAGGCTTGTCAGCCATTAACTTTAGATCTTCAGCAGAAAGTAAGTCCGGGCCAGAAACGCCAACAAATACGTCCGCATCCGCAATCACGTCTTGTAACGTACGCTTATCCGTGTTGTTTGCAAACAGCTCTTTGTATTCATTTAGGTCATCACGGCGAGTGTGGATCACGCCTTTTCTGTCCAGCATGTAGATGTGCTCACGTTGAGCACCGCATTTGATCAGTAATTCCATACAAGCGATAGCGGCTGCCCCCGCGCCAAGGCACACAATAATCGCATCGTGAATATCTTTACCCTGAATTTCCAACGCATTCAGCATACCCGCAGCGGTTACAATTGCAGTGCCGTGCTGATCATCATGGAATACAGGAACGTCACAACGCTCGATTAGCGCGCGCTCAATTTCAAAACACTCTGGCGCTTTAATATCTTCAAGGTTAATGCCACCAAATGTGTCTGCGATATTTGCCACCGTATTGATGAAGTCTTCGGTGGTATTATGCTTAACTTCAATATCGATTGAATCAAGACCCGCAAAACGCTTAAATAATAGCGCCTTACCTTCCATAACAGGCTTTGACGCCAAAGGACCTAAGTTACCCAAGCCAAGAATTGCCGTACCATTACTGATCACCGCAACCATATTTCCTTTACCCGTGTAACGATATGCATTCGCCGGATCAGCCGCGATTTCACGTACAGGCTCTGCAACACCTGGGCTGTATGCAAGTGCTAAGTCTTTTACGGTCTCGGCAGGTTTAGTGAGTTCAACACTGATTTTACCTGGAACGGGCTTCTCGTGATAATCTAGAGCTTGTTGACGAAAATCTGTCATGGCGCGATATTTTCCTACGAAGTTAATGTGAGAGTGTGATAAACGTTCGCATTCTGAATGTTGGCAACCTATCTGGCAGGTTAGAGCAACACACAGTGCGATTAACTATATGAGCGACGACATTCAACCACTCAACAAGCGTATATGCTTTGCTGTCGCGGTATGTCAATAGGACATATAGTTAATCGACCGTATTCACACAATACCGAGTTTTACTCATTATTCAAGTAAAATCAGGTCTATCCACTAGCACGGTATTTTCTATACTTTTCCGAGAAGATAAGCTCAATTTTAAGAAATATTTCACAAATAAAATGACTAAAACTTAAAAAATAAGACCCTAAAACTAACTAGAAATGTAGAAAATTAGCACAAATGTACACCAATTATAAAAACTATAAGAAAATAACAACTTAATTAATTTTAACGTCAAGATACCTACTTTTAATCGCAATATAGTGACTTTATTTTATATGGGGTGCTCATACCTGATACTATTTACTATATGAGCTTTGATTATTTTCACAACTTAAGTTCGTAAATGTTCAGTATTTATCTACTAAATAGAGTTTTTACTCTACCCAAGAGATCAGTAAAGTTTTGCTGCCAAACTGGCAAGTTTTTTATTTTAGAAGAATAAAAGGCACAATGAGACGAGAAGACTGACAATCTGTCTGTTGATGCAGAATAGGATGTATAAATCGGGAAAGTATTTTCAAACAGGCACAAAAAAAGCACCCTAAGGTGCTTCTTTCGACTAGACCAACAAGATTACTTCTTGCTGCTAAGTGCACCGAAACGCTTGTTAAAGCGATCTACACGGCCACCTGTGTCAAGGATCTTCTGCTTACCAGTGTAGAACGGGTGACATGCAGAACATACGTCTAGGTGAATATCTTTACATAGCGTTGAACGAGTTTCGAACTTGTTACCGCAAGAGCACGATGCAGTGATCGTCTCGTAATTAGGGTGAATACCTTCTTTCATAGCAACCTCTAGTTAAGGCCGTATCGCTCTCCAAACCCGAAGTCTGGTACCATACGTAGTTATACAAAAATGTGGACGCGTATTTTAGTGCCTAACTGAACAATCTACAAGCAATATTTCAGAGTTTTTTATCACCGCCTCTGAGTACGTTTTCAATTCGTACCACCTTAGGTATATACTTCGTCACTGCGCTCACTTTATGGAATTGTAATACATGCTCATTCTTGAAGTAGCTTTAAAGCTGCCACTGCACCGAACATTCGACTATTTGCTAGCACCAACCATGCAAGTTGAAGCAGGAATGAGAGTCACCGTCAATTTCGCCAACCGTCGCTGCACTGCAATTGCGCTTGCAAAAAAAGACGACACTGATGTACCAAAAGAAAAACTCAAGCAAATTATTGAGGTGTTGGACGAGCACCCTGTCTTTAATCAAGCACAACTTAGCTTTTTACACTTTGTCTCCCAGTATTACTGTCATCCAATTGGCGATACCTTATTCACAGCACTACCGGCAGTACTCAGAGATGGTGGAAGCCCAGACAAAACTCAGATCCCTATCGTCAGATTAACGGAAAAAGGGCGGAAACTACCAACACTGCGAGCCAAAAAGCAACAAGCGCTGCTTTCTCAATTACATGAAGGTGGTGCAATAAAATTAAGTGAACTCAAAGCGCTCGGATTTGCTAGCCAAACAATTAAAGCATTGGAAGAAAAAGCGCTTATCTCACAATCTATTGAGCATGATAGTGATTGGTCGCAAAACGAATTACAGCTAGGCGAAAAGCCACGCCTAAACGACCAGCAAGCGACTATTTGCAGCGCCGTTAATGCACAAGTCGGTTACCGTACCTTTTTAATCGAAGGTGTAACGGGAAGTGGTAAAACCGAAGTCTACTTACAAAGCCTTGAAAACATAATAAAAGCGGGTAAACAAGCACTGATCTTGGTGCCTGAAATTGGGCTCACACCACAAACGGTCAATCGCTTCAAAAAACGCTTTAATAACCTGCCCATTGATTTATGGCATTCAAATCTAACCGATAACGAACGTCTACATACTTGGCGTCGCGCCGAAAAGGGTCTGAGCGCTTTGGTCATCGGTACTCGCTCGGCCATTTTTTTGCCATTTCAAAATCTCGGCATGATCATCGTTGACGAAGAGCACGACAACTCGTTCAAACAGCAAGAAGGCCTGCGCTATCACGCCAGAGATCTCGCTGCGTTTCGAGCGCATCAGGCACACTGCCCCTTGCTTTTGGGAACCGCAACACCGGCATTAGAAACATTACACAAAGCCATTACCAACAAATATCAACTCGTCACACTGAGTAAACGAGCGCAGACCCAGCACGATAACCAATTTCACCTTGTAGACATGAAAGGTCAGCCAGAACAAGGCGGGTTTTCACCAATGAGTTTACATTGGATGGAAAAAACACTCGCTCGCGGTAAGCAGGTTATGGTGTTTCTAAATCGTCGGGGGTTTGCACCCACATTGATGTGTCACGAATGCGGATGGCTTAATACCTGTAAACATTGCTCCACCAGCGCCACGTACCATAAAAACATGAACCGCTTGGTATGCCATCATTGTGGTGAGCAGGACTTTGTACCGAGACAGTGTCCAGATTGTGGTAGCACCCAAATCATGCCCACAGGGCTTGGTACAGAACAACTCGAAGGCTTTTTAAGCGAACACTTCGCTGATATTCCCGTCACTCGCATTGACCGAGATTCTACGCGCCGTAAGGGCAGCCTTGAAAGCGCCCTTGAAGAAATTAATCAAGGTGGCGCGCGAATTCTAGTCGGCACTCAAATGCTTGCCAAGGGCCACCACTTTGCCGATGTCAGTCTTGTGATTATCTTGGATGTGGACTCAGGACTTTACTCTTGCGACTTTAGAGCAACCGAGCAAATGGCACAGCTCATCACACAAGTTGCTGGACGAGCCGGACGCGCCGGTGAAGCGGGAACCGTGTTATTGCAAACGCATTTTCCAGAACATCCATTATTGCAAGATTTAATCAATAATGGTTATGGCGACTTCGCGCGATATGCCTTACAAGAGCGTGAAGAAGCTATGCTTCCCCCCTTCGCACACTTAGCTATCATCCGCGCCGAGGCAACAAATATAAATACAGTATTGCGCTTTTTGTCGGATTTGGTTCCAGCTACCCCCTATCCTGGTATACAATTGCTGGGTCCAATTCCAGCACCACTTGAACGAATAGCTGGAAAGTTCAGATATCAATTACATATACACGCACAACAACGCACTGTGCTGCGGGACTACCTTTCGCAACTCGCGCGCTATATCGCTACGCATGAGTCTGCCAATCGAGTACGCTGGAGCATAGATGTTGATCCAATGGATAGCTATTAAAATCAAATAACCTATGGCACAGCACGATTACATCAATAAGAAACCTAAAGGCAAGGGGAAAGACAAGCCAGAAAAATCGGCAAAATTTCCTGTTATTGCTGCTATTTTTGCATTTCTACTAATCGGTGGGTTTGCCTACGGTCTTTGGTTTATAAAAACCAATGCCGATCCTACAGAAGTAGAGCAAGCCAAAAATCCGCACCCAGTTGCCGAGCAAAAGGTTAGTAAACCAAAGCCTCGCCCACCTGAGTTCATTGAAGAAATTAAAAATCATGAAATCAAGGTCGAAGTTAAAGAGATCGAGAGCAAGGGCCCCTATCAAATGCAGTGTGGTTCATTTAGAACCCATAGCCAAGCCGAAGCTATGAAAGCCAAAGTTGCGTTTGCTGGATTAATCGCGGAGATCCGTCGTACCGAAGGGAGTAATGGTGTCTGGTATCGTGTCCGTCTTGGTCCCTACGATACCAAACGTTTAGCCGAGAGCGATAAAAACAAGTTGCAGCGTGTTGGGATATTTGGCTGCGGGATTTGGGGCTGGACTTGATTTTTATAAGTCTACCCATATTTCCTACTAATCTAGAGCTACACGGGCACAGGCCCAAATAAGGATTACTATGACTACCATCGTTAGTGTTCGTCGCGATGACAAAGTGGTTATCGGCGGTGATGGCCAAGTTTCGCTTGGTAACACAGTTATGAAAGGCAACGCACGTAAAGTACGTCGTCTATACAATGGTAAAGTACTGGCTGGTTTCGCTGGCGGTACAGCTGATGCATTTACATTATTTGAACGCTTTGAAGCAAAGCTTGAGATGCACCAAGGCCATCTCACTAAAGCAGCCGTAGAAATGGCAAAAGACTGGCGTACCGACAGAGCATTAAGAAGGCTTGAAGCCCTACTTGCGGTAGCCGATGAAACCGCCTCACTTATCATCACAGGTAACGGCGATGTGGTGCAGCCAGAGCATGACCTTATTGCTATCGGCAGTGGTGGTAACTTCGCACAGGCAGCTGCAACCGCACTACTTGAAAATACCGACTTAAGTGCGAAAGAAATCGTGGAAAAGAGCTTGAAGATCGCTGGCGATATCTGCGTATTTACCAATAATTTCCAAACTATCGAAGAATTGTAATAGGACTCGTCATGACAGCTATGACTCCAAGAGAGATTGTGCACGAGCTTGATCAACACATTATCGGTCAGGACAAAGCCAAAAAAGCCGTCGCGATTGCACTGCGCAACCGCTGGCGTCGTATGCAGCTTGATGAAGAGTTGCGTGCAGAAGTTACACCAAAGAATATTTTGATGATCGGTCCAACGGGTGTGGGTAAAACTGAAATTGCCCGCCGTTTAGCAAAGCTTGCCAACGCGCCATTTATCAAAGTAGAAGCGACTAAGTTCACCGAAGTGGGTTATGTTGGTAAAGAAGTTGAAACCATCATCCGTGACCTAGTCGAAGTTTCTTTTAAACTAACACGTGAACAGCAAACCAAGAAATTCAAATTCCGCGCTGAAGAAGCCGCCGAAGAGCGCATTTTAGATGCACTTTTGCCACCAGCAAAAGACGCTTGGGGTGAGTCTCAGCCAAATGAAAATTCGTCAACACGTCAAGTATTTCGTAAGAAACTACGTGAAGGTCAGTTAGACGACAAAGAAATTGAGATCGACATCGCAGAAACGGCGCCTCATGTTGAGATCATGTCTCCTCCTGGTATGGAAGAAATGACCAGCCAGCTACAGAGCATGTTCCAAAACATGTCGGGTGACAAGAAAAAGAACCGTAAGCTGAAAATTAAAGAAGCACTTAAGCTATTGATTGAAGAAGAAGCTGCAAAGCTTGTTAATCCAGAAGAGCTTAAAGAGCAAGCTATTGAGTCAGTTGAACAAAACGGTATCGTGTTTATTGATGAAATCGATAAAATTTGTAAGCGCGGAGAATCTTCTGGCCCAGATGTTAGCCGTGAAGGTGTACAGCGCGACTTACTACCACTTATCGAAGGTTCAACCGTTAACACTAAACACGGTATGGTAAAAACCGACCACATTCTATTTATCGCGTCAGGTGCGTTCCAAATGGCCAAACCGTCGGATTTAATCCCAGAACTACAAGGTCGTTTACCTATTCGCGTTGAACTAGAAGCACTAACTGCGGGTGATTTCAAACGTATTCTAACTGAGCCAAACGCATCTCTTACAGAGCAGCAACAGGCGCTACTTAAAACAGAAGACGTTACTATCGACTTTACCGATGATGCTATCACCAAACTGGCTGAAGCTGCATATCAGGTCAATGAGAAAACTGAAAACATCGGTGCGCGTCGCCTTCACACTGTGATGGAAAAGCTGATGGAAGAGATTTCATTCGATGCCAGTGAAAAGGCCGGTGATAACTTGACGATTGATGCCGCCTACGTTGAACAGCATTTAGACATGCTTGTTCAGGATGAAGATTTAAGCCGCTTCATTCTCTAAATGGAAATAAAAAGCGGAGCCTTGCTCCGCTTTTTGAGTTATACCAATTATGTATCAAGTCACCAAACTTCATTATCATATGCTCAGTAAAGTGCTCGATGTTTATTTTGAGGACGGCCGCTGTTTTACACTAAGTGCCGAATTCTTGCGAACTCACTCACCATCAGCCGAAGTACAGGGCCATAGTCCAGCGCAAAAGCAACTCGTGTTAAACAAACAGAATGTCGCTATCAAGACAATTGACCCCGTTGGACACTATGCTGCGCGCTTTGTTTTTGATGATGGTCACGACTCAGGGCTCTACAGCTGGCAATACTTATATTCCATAGCTACACAGCACGATGCGCTATGGCAGGAATACGTAAACGCTGTAGAAGAGTATAAAACCCAAAAGGACAGCGTACCTATCAAGTTTGTGCCTTAAATTTACTGTTGATAAGCAGCCCGATACGAAGATTTGACATTATCGATCAAGCTATCTACAACCTTTAAATTCATCTTATTGGGGAAGAAATCAGCTTGTGCCGCTAGCTTGTTGCGCATCTTCATTAGTGTCACTCTATCTTCTTTTAAAAACGCAACGCTCGCGGCTATATACTCTACCCAAAGGAACTCGGCAGGGTTATTCTTCGCAGAGAGAAGAAGTGCCTCTCCAATCTCTATCGCCTTTTCTCGCTTTCCCGCCATAGCGTAGTTCTGAAATAAATGCCATTGCAAACTTGCTTGCTGCACTCCAGTCATGGTTTTATATTGCTCAATGAGCACTGCAGCTTCTAAATAACAACCCTGATTATAAAGTACTCGCCACCCAGAGTTAGGTGTTTGATCAAAGCTTTTATAACTCGTATTTGTCATGTTATTGCGTAAAGTATCAAAGCTATCTCGGCATAACATCGAAGCTTGAGCAGAAAAATTTCCCATCGCCAAAAGTAAGAATAGCCCCTGGATACAAGAATTACGTGTGGAGAATTTCATTTAAATATTCCTTTTCAACATGTGATTTTCTCTTTATAAAACATACCTTTTAAAGATGCAAACCCCTACCCAAGACGATCCGAAAAACTTCTACAACAGTACATATTACTCACGATGTTGAATAGAGTCGCCCAACATGCAAAATATGCTTCTCAATATTCAAAGTTATACCAGTTGTATTAAGTAAATGATCTATCTTGAAGCGGGAAAATAGCTTTAGTAGCAAGGCAAAAATTTTGCTATTTAGTTGTTCTAAATGAGAAATTTTTAACGAAGCTAATATGCTATTTCACCCTTCTAT
>NZ_PNDS01000108.1 GCF_005886535.1 Pseudoalteromonas sp. S2755 | reverse complement strand
CGATTAGCTCTTGTTGAGCTTAAAATATGAATTAATTAACCTGAGCTGCGGATAATTAATGCCTTTCTAGCAGCCTGTTTTAGCGCTAACGGCGTTGAATTCACTTCCAATAGCCAGCTATTAGTGCGTAAATTCGCCTTGCCTACAAGGATGTAGGTACCTGGGCGGTAGCAGGACGCGAGATCGGAGCTATCCCCAAAACTCTCTGGCTCGATAAGAAGATAGTTTAAGGTGATTAAAAAAACAGTGAGTTAGCTCATTCCTTATCCAAACCTCAGGTTAAATAGCAAAATTTTCGCTTGGTTATTGACAATATTTTCTCGCTTAAAAATAGACTACTTAATTAAGCGAATTGGGATAAGACACGACACAATTTAGGCCAAGTGTGGATTAAGAAAATTATTGCCAACTTACTACCTGACATTTGATCTCTGACCCCTTAAAATATGGAGTTTTGAAAATCTGTTTGGAATGACCATGCAAGCCGTTATCGAACAACTTAATGAAAATCTCAAGATCATATACCGCCAAGCGCTGGATGCTGATAAAAAACTCGATGAATTGCAGCAGCAAGGTCATGGTAAGTTTAAAGCGCTATTTACAGAAGAAGCGGGGTTTACGTTTGAAGCAAAACGCTTTAAACCTTATGTTTTGGATGTTGCAGCCGACGTTGAAGGCCTATCGACAACTGAAGAAATTGACGAGCAAAAACTCGCACTGGTTGTCAAAAAGTTACAATCCTTACTACAGCTACTGGCGACATTTAAATAGCCAACTAGTTAACCAAACACGCAGCTTGAGCGCTGCGTGTAAGCTTATCTCAAGGCTAACACCGGTTAATTAACTAACTTTTTTCATCAAGTCATCTTCAAACCAGTCAGTTAAAAGTCGCTTTTCATAATAAAAAGATTCGTCCATGCCTCTTTTTATTCTATCCATGAACGACATATCTTTTAACGTCACGCCATTTTCCTCTGCGATGGTTTTACCAGACTTATCTGTTAACTTATAGCTAATTTCAAAACGGGGGAAATGGATTGGTTTAATCACTCGAATATCAGTGGTACCGTAATGAACATCACCTGCAAGGTCTATCTCGTCAAAGGTAATTGCGAGCTTGTAGCCCTCCGGTAATTTAGTCGCTAATTCTTCTAAGTGTTTTTGCAATTGCTTTTCAACCCGTTTATGAAATGAACCGCGCGTTTCATTACCAGGTCTAACATCACGATACTCTTTAAAGTCCTTCCAAGTCACAGCGACCTCACCTGCATTGACAAATAAGGGAGTCATAAATAAAGCAAGTATTGCAATTTGTGTTTTCATCTTTGGATCTCCTTCAAACTATACCATCACCTTACTCCTTCATTGTGCGAAGTAAAGCAAGATCACACCCTTTTACGCAGTGTGACATTTGACTACATTTACATAACCACCTGAAACTGTATTCAGAAGTTAGTTAGCTAACTGAATGAAAAACTGAGTTCACTAATACTATATCACCCTAGATAAGTGCTTTCTTAAAAGCAATGTACGTTTTCGGGGCTATTAAAAACAAAGTTAAAGCACTTTTAATAAATCACAATTGCAGGCGTTCAAGTTAGCTTATAGTTAGTAAGACCGAGGTTAGGGTAAATCGTTCTCAAACGGATGTAATCAAAGCAGTAACTTTACGACCATAAGCAATCGAGTAGCTTCAACTTAACCGTAATAGCTTAAGGCTATTGGCGGCGGATCGGTTTAAACCGTTTTTCAACGATTCACCTCATCTCTACGCTCTTTTATCCCCATCAAGCCACTGCTATTTATTCTGCATGATAAATCCACCCACCATTGACATTCACAAAAAAACAACCAAAATACACTTTTTAGAAACACAAAAGGACATTGTTTTAAATGAAGTATTTCTTATATCTTAGCGTGTTAATCATGAGTCTGTGCAGCACTTATGTACATGCTGAAAGAACAATACTATGTAATGCTTGTAGTCCTGAGCGCTCGCAAAAACTAGTAGAAGAAATCACCCGCTATGAAGGTGAGCGGGTATATGTTGTAGATCTCGTTCAATCATCACCTAAAATAACACTTTATAAATCTGTTTTAGACCTAAGTGCTGATGAAGTAAATGCATCTAATAAATACCACGCATTTAGTAGTGAATATCACGGGCCAGACTCGGTTATGTCACTGCAGCTCAAAGAAAAACTAATCGAAGTTCAAAAGGCAGTAGAGGTGCTCCATAAAAGGACTGCTGAAATCACGTTACCCGTTGACGGGAAGTTTGAAAGTGCATTTCAAATTGCCATACCCGAGCACTACTTCTTGAGTAAAATCGCCACTCGGATTCAAACAGACAAAAAGGTTAGAAATCAATTCACTCTAATTCATACGCAACTAAAACAGCTAAAAGCTGATCTAGGTCTAGATATTGGGTTAACATCACTAGGCTTAAACCTGAAACCTGTGTTGGTAATAAATTTTAAAGATGGCACCAGTGCTTGGGTAAAACTGGATTTGCTGACAACTAATGGAGCAGGTGTAGCCGTAGAGGGGAGTCTCATGAAAGCACTCGATAAGCAAGGCCAAGTTATTCCTATTGGCGGTGGCGTCTTAGGGGTTAGACTTTGGGCCAAAGACAGAGCATTAAATGAGGAAACCGCTGGTAGCATGAAGTGGCTCACCGAATGGCTAAGTATAGTGGAAGATCGGGGCGTGCCCATATACAACCCATATAGTGGTGGTCGAGGTAACGCTAGCACATCAATTAAAGACTGACATGTTGAAATCACAAAAAATAAAAAAGGCCAAGAGCAGGTATCGCTAGCTTGTAGCTAACTTGAGGTTGGATTAAGAATAAGATACCTAATCCTTTAAGTTCACCTTCAATTACTCAGTGGTAACTAGGTAAATTAATGCATCAATAGCTCACTATTGGTCGTAAGTTTAGCGCAATTCACACCAAAAGTGATTTGTTTGCAATAGTAAGTGAGTTGGTAAGCTGAGCAACCAGCCTTCTGTTTGATGGTTTTTTAGGTCGGGATTTATCCCGCCATATTGCGCTTGTCATTGTGAAAGCACTCACTATTTCTCGATTTTTTGTGCTGCATTAAATAGTCAAATTATAATAATTAAAAGCACCTATATGAAAAAAACGATTAACACCTACCTTGGAACGTTAGTGAGCTGCCTTAGTGTGCTTGCAACGAATTCTCATGCGCTTGGAAATGACAACGATTCAATCGACAACCTGCCTAGCACAGCTTTGCAGTGGCAAGCTGTTGCAAAACAAGATATCCATTACGCCTATCAGCAATCAGCTACCAACCACCCCGGTATGTTGGATAGCCACAATCCTGGCTTTGCACAGTTACTTGAAAACGCAAAGCAACAAGCGTTAGTGCTTGCTGAAAAGATCAAAGATGCCTCAGGCTATGCAGCCACAATCGCCCGTTTTAATACTGTTTTACAGGATGGTCATGCTGGCGCTGTGGCGGTTTTACCAAAATCAGTGAGGCAACCTAGACGTTGGCCGGGGTTCTCGGTAGTTTGGCGTGGTGATGGTTTAAAAGTGTATTACAGTGAGCATGATAAAGTAACTAAGGGCGATAAGGTCATAAGCTGTAATGATACACCTATTAAGCCGTTAATGCGTAACACGTTGTTTAAGTTCCATGGTCAAGTTGAGCAGCCTGGTCATTGGTGGAATCAAGGATGGCGATTATTAATCGACGACGGTAATCCATTTTTACCACCATTAAAAACATGCAACTTTGTGCAATCGAGTGGCGTGGCCTACAGTCTACAGTTACAGTGGGTAGAACGACCAGATAGTGTTAATCAACATCTAGTAAATGCTTACAATGGCGATAAGTTGGAGGTCGGTTTACATTGGCCTGTCGAAGATATAGCCTGGATAGCAATGCCCACCTTTGCGCCTAACGAAACAGAAAAATCAAATTACCAGCAACTGTTTGCTGATTTAGCTAGGCAGCGTGAACAACTTCTCACAGCTACAGCTGTGGTATTAGATCTTCGTCATAATCAAGGTGGTTCATCCTTCTGGAGTTTGAAAATTGCCGAGCAATTATGGGGGCAGCAAATCGTTAATTATCGAAAAGATAAACATGACGAAAAAACACAGGTGTGGTGGCGAGCATCAAAAGATAATACTCAGTACGTAGAGTCGTTAGTAACTGTATTACGCGACCAACCTGAGATGCATGAAATGGTGAAAGCAATGTCTACTGGTATGCGTGCATCTTTAAAGGCTGGAAAGCCATTTTATGTAGAGCATAAGCCGCAAGCAAAAAATGCTTCAAAGCAGCTAGCTGAAAGTGACTTTAAAAATAAAGCGATAGTGATCGTGCCGGGGCAATGTGGCAGCGCCTGTCTGGATGCGATCGATACGTTTAAGTTGTTTTCAAATACAGTGCTATTTGGCGCCCCAAGTAGCTCAGATTCAACCTATATGGAAGTAAGGTTGGTTGATACCCCATCAGGCTTAAGCAAGATCATTATTCCTAATAAAGTCTATGTGGATAGAGCCCGTGGCAATGGTGATTTTTATCAACCTGACATTCCATTTAATGAAGTCGAGTGGACAACTGAAGCCTTATTAGAGGGAATCAAAAAAGCGGCCAGTAGTGAGGGCGTTGGTGAATAAAGATATAAAGCACTAAAAACTTTGATGCTCTGCTATGAAACTGAAAAATAACACAAGAGAATGAAGACCTTACTGTCATTACACATCTGCTGAAGAGCGAGTAGGTATTCTTAAGAATAAGCAGTTATGGGCTACACATTCACGGTGTTTGGACGATATAGGAGCATTTAATTATATTCTTGGGGGATAAAGAAAAGCAGCAAGGTGCGATAGGAGAAAAGGTTTGGGAATTATTACTCATGAAGTCGAGTACCTCAAAGAAATAGAAGCTCATTTTCCTGAGCCTGTAGTATCTAGCACCAAGTATAAAAAAGCAAAAACCCAGCCGAAGCTGGGTTTCTAAAGCGTGTAGTGCTTAGGAGATGATGTTTACATCATGCCGCCCATGTAGAACTTAATCCTTTGTTTCTATTGAACTATTAACATGGGAAAAAGTAGCGATACCCCACTTTATACCCCCATTGTGAAATAAAGGGCAAATTTATTTATATTTCAACCAGTTACCTATATCAATAGCGCGCTAACAACTCTAAGGCTCTGAAGCAATTCAATATAAATTATTTAATAACAAATTGTTATGATACTGGCAATCATATAATTAAAAGTAAATTTCGAACTACCTGGTATTGTAATAGGAACATAGATAAATTAAAGTTTTCTCCGAGTTTGATTCTGGGAAAAGGCTTTCAAGAGTCAAGTTACAAAATCACTCTCTTTTTCTCATCATACAAAATAACTTCAAGGACAAAGGAATATTATGAAAGTTACCGGTTTATTAAAATCACTTATGTTAGCGACATTGGTTAGCACTTCTGCTATATCTTATGCTCAAGCCGAAGGTGGATTAGTTCAAAGAGCTGAAGCGGTCGCTAAAGCTGAAGGTATTACTATGGCTGAGCTGCTAGACCGTTCTGAAAGTGGCGAACTAGACGTAAATCAAAGAGCCGCTGAATTAAATGCTGAATGGGGACGCTGCGAGACCTATAAATATACAAAGTATGCAAGTGCTAAAGTAGATCAAGAAATTACTCTTACCAATTTTTCAAGCTTTGGCGGTACTTGTAATTCTTACTTTTTCACAATAGAAAAAAACTATGATGGCCATGATATGGAATTAATTTTATACCGTGATGATAGCGAAATTGATCGAGGTACTCATATCGGAAGATACCTTCCTCGTGGCAGCTATAGATTAACTCTGAAAAACAACGGTGGCGGTACAAGTATACGTGGCGGTGTACGTTACGAATACCGCGAGAATTAATTTATATTACGCAGGCTAATTAAGCCTGCGTATCAACAAGTTTAGTTTCTTGGCTTTTTAGGAAATTGATCACCTTCTCTTGATACTCTTGGAGAAAAGATTCTGAAGTGATTTTAGCAACTGTTTGCTGTTTCTTTTGAGCATTACCCAACACACCATGAAATGAGCGGTAGTTCTCTTTTTCCATTTGCGCCGCGCCTTCTACATGATCTACAAAGAAGTCGATAATATTTATTTTTTCGTCAGGCTTGAAACCTTTTTCCTCAAAATTGACACCATCTAAAGAACCTTTCACCCCCATTACATCATCCCAAAATGTGTCACGTAAGCTCCCCGTATACCCACTCGAGCGTGCCATATCAGACTCCAACGTTCGAATTGCGTCAACAATACCTTTAAATTCATTGATAGACATATTCTCAAAATCAAAGCCCTCAGGATTAAGTAGAGCGCTGTATGGTGAACTGCTCGGCGCATCACCTGTAAATGCAGCAATAGACACAGACTCGTCAGATACTTGTTTCTCTTTGGTATCTTTAACCTGATTTGGTTCTGGCTCCTTTTTTACGGGCGCAGCAAACGGTTGTGTAGGTGTTGATGTTGGCGCATTAGTTGTTGACGCCGAATGGATATTAAAATGAATAGTCATAAAAGCTCCTTTTCGTATTGCCTTAGTATCGGCAGTATTCCTATTTTACTTTAGCATATTGTGTTGGATTTTATGGTTGTTATACATTGGTTAGTTAGCCCACCTAAGCATGTTCCTGCTACTAGTCCATTTGTGTGAAACAGCACAAAGCACATTTTTTTACAACACATGGGACTTAAATCGATACCCCACTTTATACCCCTAAAATAATGACGCTTGAGCAAATTTCAGACACAAAAAAACCCTAACATCAAACTGTTAGGGTTTTTATAAAAAGCGATCTGGACCGATTTTTACTACATCATGCCGCCCATGCCACCCATTCCGCCCATGCCACCCATATCTGGAGCAGCAGCTTCTTCTTTCGGAATTTCAGCAACCATCGCTTCTGTAGTGATCATAAGACCTGCTACTGATGCTGCGAACTGTAGTGCAGAACGCGTTACTTTAGTTGGGTCTAGGATACCCATTTCGATCATGTCGCTGTACTCGCCAGTTGCTGCGTTGTAACCGTAGTTACCTTCACCGCCTTTAACAGCGTTAATCACAACTGATGCTTCGTCACCTGCGTTTGAAACGATTTGACGAAGTGGTGCTTCCATCGCACGAAGTGCCACTTTAATACCGTGGTTTTGGTCTTCGTTGTCACCAGTTAGCGATTCAAGCTTGCTCGCTACGCGAACTAGTGCAACACCACCACCAGGTACTACACCTTCTTCAACCGCTGCGCGAGTTGCGTGTAGCGCATCTTCTACGCGGTCTTTTTTCTCTTTCATTTCAACTTCAGTTGCTGCGCCAACTTTGATTACTGCAACACCGCCTGCAAGTTTTGCCATGCGCTCTTGTAGTTTCTCTTTGTCGTAGTCAGAAGTTGCTTCTTCGATTTGTGCTTTGATCTGTGATACGCGACCATCGATTGCTTCTTGCTCGCCAGCACCGTCGATGATAGTTGTGTCATCTTTAGTGATAACCACGCGCTTAGCTGTACCTAGGTCTTCAACTGTAGCTTTTTCAAGCTCAAGGCCAATCTCCTCAGAGATAACTGTACCACCAGTTAGGATTGCGATGTCTTGTAGCATCGCTTTACGGCGGTCACCAAAGCCAGGCGCTTTAACCGCTGCAACCTTCACGATACCACGCATGTTGTTTACAACCAGAGTTGCTAACGCTTCACCTTCAAGGTCTTCTGCAATAATTAGTAGCGGCTTGCTTGTTTTAGCAACTGCTTCTAGTGTAGGTAGAAGTTCACGAATGTTTGAGATCTTCTTGTCTACTAGAAGGATATGTGGATTATCTAGCTCAACTTGGCCTTTTTCAGCGTTGTTGATGAAGTACGGAGAAAGGTAGCCACGGTCAAACTGCATACCTTCAACTACATCAAGTTCGTTTTGTAATGACTGGCCTTCTTCTACAGTGATAACACCAGACTCACGACCTACTTTTTCCATTGCTTCAGCAATGATGTCACCGATCTCTTTATCAGAGTTAGCTGAAATCGTACCAACTTGTGCAATCGCTTTTGCGTCTGAACAAGGTACTGAAAGCGTTTTTAACTCTTCAACAGCGGCGATAACTGCTTTGTCGATACCACGCTTAAGGTCCATTGGGTTCATGCCCGCAGCAACTGACTTAAGGCCTTCATTCACGATAGCTTGCGCAAGAACAGTTGCAGTGGTAGTACCGTCACCCGCTGCGTCATTTGCTTTAGACGCAACTTCTTTAACCATTTGTGCGCCCATGTTCTCGAACTTATCTTCAAGCTCGATCTCTTTCGCAACAGATACACCGTCTTTAGTGATAGTTGGTGCACCGAATGACTTTTCTAAAACAACGTTACGGCCTTTAGGACCTAGTGTTACTTTTACTGCGTCTGCTAGTACGTTTACGCCTTTTAGCATTTTTGTACGAGCGTCACCTGCAAAACGAACTTCTTTAGCTGCCATGTTATAAATTCCTCTTAAATTCTGTTGTCGATTAAACTAAAAAGTATTAATTATTCTACGATGCCTAAGATGTTATCTTCGCGCATGATCAGGTACTCTTGACCTTCGATCTTCTCAGTTTTTTCGATGTAAGAGCCGAACAACACTGTGTCGCCAGCTTTTACTTGTAGTGCTTTAGTTTCACCATTATCCAACACGCGGCCGTTGCCTACTGCAACCACTTCACCACGTGAAGACTTTTCAGCTGCAGAACCAGTTAACACAATGCCGCCAGCTGACTTTGTTTCTTCTTCAAGACGCTTAACAATGACGCGATCATGTAAAGGACGAATGTTCATTTATATAGTTCTCCTAACAGTTTCTGAACAATGACAGAAATAATGCTTTTTTAAGGCGCTGTTACATCCACAGGTTGTGGTTAACACACGCAATTTTAATTGCTTTCATTTATGGGGATGGGCAAATTAAAACCCAAGAGAAAAAACCAAAAAAATTTAGTCTTTTCTTTCGTATTCACCTTCAATCGTTGTTGAAGAATTTCTACCCGATTGATTTTTAAATGGATCTCTAATTTCTTCCTGCTGCTCCGCACGCTCGTCGCGTGATTGATTAGCAAACGGTGACTGACCTGAGTGCATGCCTGTTTGCACTCTTACAGTAGCATGTGCTAACAGCGACTGCGCCAGCTTTTTTCTAACGGCTGGGGTTAACAGTAAAAAGCCTAATACATCGGTCATGATCCCAGGCGTCATCAATAGCACACCAGCAATGATCACACACAAACCGGTAAATAAATCTTGTGCAGGCAATTGCCCACGAGACATCTGTTGCTGTACGTTGACATAAGCGCCAAGACCCTGCTGTTTAACCAGTCTTGCCCCTAAAATGGCGGTACCAATTACAAGCGCAATGGTAGCAAAACCGCCTATCACCTCGCTGACTTGGATCAGCAAAGCAATTTCAATAATCGGAATAGCGATAAATAAAATAAATAAGAATCTAAACATACTTTCTCCAAATCTACGAAAGATAAATATGGGTGCAAAGGTCTTAATTCAAGCGATACAAGTAAGACGCTTTAGAAAAGAGGAGCTATCCGCTAAGATGCCATTACTAACCCTAAAATGGAAATGGCAATGGGCGTAAGATATAAACTCGTCTTATCTACCTGCGATTCAGTTGCAGAAGCGCGTAAGATTGCAACGCAACTTGTAACGCAAAAACTTGCAGCTTGTGTGAACCTAATCCCAGCAGTGGAATCTATTTATGTTTGGGAAGGTCAGGTTGAACATGCGCAAGAAACCAAGCTGTTAATCAAGACAAAATCCGAAAAACTAGAGCAAGTGATGGCCGCTATTCGTGAACTACACAGTTATGATGTCCCAGAAATTCAAGTCGTGGACGTTACCAGCGGCAACTTAGCTTATTTCAAATGGATGGACGAGGTATTATTGTAATGCGACTCTTAGTAGTTCTTTTCTCATTGCTGATGTGGTTTCCCGCGCAAGCAAACAATGCGGTGCTAGACAGCTTACTGGCTCCTAAACAACAGACTTTTTTACCAGTAACAGAAGCATTCAAGTTCGATTTTGACCAGCAAGGCCACACCTTGTTTGTAGGTTGGGACATCGCCGACGGCTATTACTTATATAAGAAGAATCTTCAAATTATCGCTAAACAAGCCGACATCCAAGTGCCGGAGCTTGAACCAGGAAAGATGATTGAAGATGAGTTTTTTGGTCGCACTGAAGTCTACTTCAATAACTTATCTGTTATCTCTAAGCTCAGTAATATCGAGCAAGGTGCAATCGTAAAAATACGCTATCAAGGCTGCGCCGAAGCTGGACTTTGCTATCCGCCAGAAATTGTAGAAGTGCCGTTAAGCACGATTGCGGGAGAAAAGCCAAAGACCACGTCAACCGAAGCTCCTGAAACAAAAGCAGAAGCTCAAAGCGAAAGCACCTCTGTGGATAACGATAATTTGTCTTTCACTGAGCAGCTAATGCAGCGCAGCTTACTTGCGAATATTTTGACGTTCTTTGGCCTGGGTATTGGCCTTGCGTTTACCCCTTGTGTATTCCCGATGTTCCCTATTTTGTCGAGTCTCATCGCCGGTCAACAAGGCCTTTCGACTAAAAAAGCCTTCAGTCTATCTTTTGTTTATGTGCAAGGTATGGCGGTCACTTACGCGGCGCTTGGGTTAGTCGTTGCGTATTTCGGTGGCCAAATTCAAGGCTACTTGCAGCATCCTGCGGTACTTATCAGCTTTAGTATATTGTTCGTCGCACTCGCGCTATCTATGTTTGGGGTTTACGAAATTCGTTTACCTAGCGGCATGATGGATAAACTCACTCAGCTCAGTAACAAGCAAAAAGGCGGCAATTACTGGGGTGTATTCATTATGGGTGTGCTATCTGGACTTATTGCATCGCCCTGCACCACAGCTCCACTTTCTGGTGCGCTATTATTTGTCGCGCAAAGTGGTGACTATGTGGTGGGCGCGGTAACACTATACGCACTTAGCTTGGGCATGGGCTTACCGCTATTACTGCTAGGTACCTCAGGTGGAAAATTATTGCCAAAAGCAGGAGGCTGGATGGATCAGGTCAAAACGCTATTTGGTTTTGTGATGCTCTTCGTACCGCTTATCCTTCTAGAGCGTATACTCGATGCGACAGTGATTATCTCACTGGCCGGTGGCCTCGCCGTAGCGACAGCACTCTACTTGCATTATTGGCAAAGCCAATTACAGGCAGGCAAAGGTAAAACCACATTGTGGGGTTTTGCGATCACTCTGTTTATTGTTGGCTTATATGCATTAAAAACAAGCCTGTTTCCAGCACCTGCAGCTATTGTAAGTACTACATCGACTCAAGCCGAGGTCGTTACGGGAGAGCAGAAGTTTAAGTTACTACCTGACTTAGCTGCACTCAAAGTCGCCGTTGCTGAGGCCAATACCAAAGGCAAAGTGCCTATCGTTGATTTATATGCAGAGTGGTGTGTTGCGTGTAAAGAGTTTGAGAAATACACTTTCCCGAAACCTGAAGTACAAGCACAGTTCAAAGATTACGAGCTATTAAAGCTCGACTTGACCAAAGCCAATGACAACACTCAAGAGATCATGGAGGCATTTACGGTGTTTGGTTTACCGACTATTTTAATCTTTGATAGCCAAGGTAATGAGATGCCAACACACCGCATCACAGGTTTCTTAGACGCAAAAGACTTTGCTGCCCACCTAGAAAAGGCCAAGCAGGACGCAAAGTAACCATTTTAGGGGCAAACTTATTTGCCCCTCTACCCTTCTCATTAGACCAGTATTTTGCTGCTATTTACCTCGAACTCTCTATAATACTCCACGAAATGGAGAAATATTTGCTATTTGCTGGAATTCGGCTTAAGTTAACAAGCCATACAGTCTAAATTTTTGGCTAATGCTTTAGTTAAAGGAAGTTCGCGTAATATGTCTGCAAAATTAAAGATTTTATTAGTAAACGGCCCTAATTTAAATATGCTAGGTCGCCGTGAGCCGCACAAGTACGGCACGCAGACTCTCAACGAAATTGTTGACGCATTAACTGAATATGCAGAAGCACAGCAAGTCAGCTTGTCACACATTCAAAGTAATAGTGAAGCGCAGCTAATCGAGGCTATTCACGCTCAATATGAACAATGTGATGCGATTATCATTAATCCCGCCGCATTTACCCATACAAGCATTGCCCTTCGAGACGCTTTACTCAGTGTGGACATCCCTTTTTATGAAGTACACATCACCAATGTGTACGCCAGAGAGCCATTTCGTCACAAATCTTATTTTTCTGATGTGGCGGAAGGCGTGATATGTGGATTAGGCGCGTTGGGCTATCGTGCTGCACTTGATGCAGCGTTAGCGCAATTGCGAAAACAAAATAACTCAAATTAACTAACAGGCGGGTCATTGTATGGATATTCGCAAGATCAAAAAACTTATCGAGCTAGTAGAAGAATCAGGTATTGCAGAGCTAGAAATCACTGAGGGTGAAGAGTCAGTACGTATCAATCGCCACAGCAGCGCACCAGTTTATGCACAACCTCAACAATACATGGCAGCTCCAGCGGCACCTGCACCAGCAGCACCAGCGGCGGCTCCTGCAGCAGTAGAAGCAGCACCAGCAGAAAGCAGCGCACCAGCAGGTCACCAAGTTAAGTCTCCTATGGTTGGTACTTTCTACACAGCTTCTTCTCCAACAGCAGCGGCATACGTTGAAGTAGGTTCAAAAGTAAATGTTGGCGACACACTTTGTATCGTTGAAGCCATGAAGATGATGAACCAGATCGAATCAGATAAAGCTGGTGTAGTTAAAGCAATCCTAGTTGAAAACGGTGAGCCAGTAGAATTCGACCAACCGCTATTCATCATCGAATAATTACGCAGAAGGTCAACGTTATGTTAGATAAAGTAGTCATTGCAAACCGAGGTGAAATTGCACTTCGCGTATTGCGTGCCTGCAAGGAGCTAGGTATTAAGACGGTTGCTGTGCACTCAACAGCTGACCGTGACCTAAAACATGTTCTTCTTGCGGATGAAACCATTTGTATCGGAAAACCTGCGGCAAGCGAAAGCTACCTTGATATTCCTCGTATTATCGCTGCGGCAGAAGTCACAGACGCGGTTGCTATTCACCCAGGTTACGGTTTCCTTTCTGAAAATGCCGACTTTGCTGACCAAGTTGAGCAAAGTGGCTTTATCTTTATCGGTCCAAAAGGCGACACTATTCGTCTAATGGGTGATAAAGTTTCTGCTATTGAAGCGATGAGAAAAGCTGGTGTTCCTTGTGTTCCAGGTTCTGATGGCCCGTTAACCGAAGATAACGATCGCAACATGCAGATTGCCAAGCGTATTGGTTACCCTGTTATCATCAAAGCCGCAGGTGGCGGTGGTGGTCGTGGTATGCGCGTCGTTCGTAGCGAGAAAGAGCTTGTTGACTCAATTGCGTTGACGCAACAAGAAGCCAAGCAGTTCTTTGGTAATGGCATGGTTTACATGGAAAAATTCCTAGAAAACCCACGCCATATCGAAGTACAAGTACTTGCTGACGGTCAAGGCAATGCAATCCATTTAGGTGAGCGCGACTGTTCAATGCAGCGTCGTCACCAAAAAGTAGTGGAAGAAGCACCTGCACCAGGGATCACAGCTGAAATGCGTAAATACATTGGTGATCGCTGTACTCGTGCATGTATCGAGATTGGTTATCGCGGTGCAGGTACGTTTGAATTCTTATACGAAAACGGCGAGTTCTACTTCATTGAAATGAACACTCGTATTCAGGTTGAGCACCCAGTAACAGAAATGGTCACTGGCGTAGACTTAATCAAAGAGCAACTTAAGATTGCTGCTGGTCAACCGCTTTCTATCACACAAGAAGACGTGGTGATCCGTGGTCACGCAATCGAGTGCCGTATTAACGCAGAAGACCCAGAGAGCTTTATCCCTTCACCGGGTAAAATCACACGCTTCCACCCAGCAGGTGGCCTTGGGATCCGTTGGGACAGCCATATTTACGCTGATTACACAGTACCGCCACATTACGACTCAATGATCGGTAAGTTAATCACTTATGGTGAAAACCGTGATGTTGCGATCGCTCGTGCTAAAAACGCACTAAATGAGCTAGTAATTGACGGGATTAAAACCAACACTCCGCTGCACAAGAAGATCTTGTCAGACGAGAACTTCCAAAACGGTGGCACGAATATCCACTACCTAGAGAAAAAACTAGGCATGCACCAATAACCTAATTCGTTCTCCTAAAAGAGGCCGGCCAATTGCCGGCTTCTTTTATCTCTGTCCTATTTCCAACGAACGTTACTGCTTGCTCATCTTGTGTTTACAGCAAAAATCCACCCCAGATTCTAAGTGACTCTATTTTTTCACTGTAAAGCCAGACCAATACTTACCTCGCCATTTTAATGATCTGCACAACTCATCACCCTAACCACTACAACATTGGCTTAATATTGAGCGATCAATCCATTAGTCCCGACTTTTTCACGTTTTAATAGTGACAAGCCTGTTAAAAATTTTTATACTGCCTGCGCTTTCAGTGATTTACCTTTAAATTACTACAGCAAATAGCCCTATAACTCAGTTGGGTAAACTTTCAAAGAAAGTTTACGTCGAGGAAGCGAAGGGATATTAGCGCAGCGACCTTGAGCGTTGAATCCGAGACCGGAACCAAGCTTCATGGACGAATATAAAGCGCAAAAACACAAAATGGCCCT
>NZ_PNDS01000107.1 GCF_005886535.1 Pseudoalteromonas sp. S2755 | reverse complement strand
TTTGAAGGGTGAAATAGCATATTAGCTTCGTTAAAAACTTCTCATTTAGAACAACTAAATAGCAAAATTTTTGCCTTGCTACTAAAGCTATTTCCCCGCTTCAAGATAGATCATTTACTTAATACAACTGGTATTACAAGAGTGGTGGAGTACTCTTGAGCCTATGTATTTTAGTTTGATAAATAATTTTAAAATTTAAAAGTTTAGCTAAACTTAATTAAAAGCTTTTACTGTATGATGTGTTCTCTAGTGTATCACACTGATACGATACGGTTAGTCACAAGCCTCTGTAAGTCGCTTTAGTAGAAGGCTCAAAAGCTAAATTGGCTATCATCTATACTCAATGTCAGTAAATAAATATCCAATAAAACAATCGCCGATAAGTTCGTATCATCGCTTAACCATAATGCGAAAGGGGATCGGGCGTAGTGTTTCCAATTGCTTAAGTTTATCTATCGACTTATCGGTGAAGACATGGCCTTTCGGTAGCAGCAAAATTCCTTGATTACTGTGAAGCGCCAAGCCCAATATCATACCTGCCTTGAGTTTTTCGGTTGTCAATATATCAACCGAACCGACTTGCTCTTGGCCTAGCTCGTTGTTATTCGATACTTTCTCTAAAACATCAACGACTTCTGGGCAGTAAAAACTTCCTCTATAAGTTCGAATAAGATCTAACGCTAAATCAGCTTTCTCTTTATCAGAACCGTTAGCACTGTATAAATTGTCATAATAATCTCGGGCGACTGCAAGAATTTGTGAACCCAAGGGAATTTCTTTTCCTTTAAGACCTTTTGGGATCCCTTGGCCATTAAATTTTTCAAACTGATGGTAAATTGCCTCGGAAACGTCAGATAAGTGTTGCGCTGGCATCAACATAAGTTGTGCGATGGAAGGATGCGTATAATAAATTTTCTTTTGTGCGTCGCTAAGCTTTCTTGGTGGCGATCTATAGATTTCTGGATCCATAGCAAGTAAACCTACTTCAGCTAAATACCCAGACATCATAGCCGTTTCTGCTAATTCATTAGAAAGCTCTAGCTCCTTAGCTAGAATTTTACATAATTTGGCAATACTTTTCGCTTTTTTTCCATCTATAAACGGATTCGCATTCAGAAAATTATAAAGTAATTCGACGGTCGCCCGGTGTTCTTTACGTTCTTTTTGATTAGCTTGCTCTAATTGACTTAATACTTTGCGGATTTGCATAGTCCGCTTTTGTACAAGTCCTTCAAGGTTTTCATTTAACTCCGTAAGTTTCGCATTTTTTTGTACGATCTCTTCACTTAGCTTCTTATTAACGATTTTTAATCTATATTTCTCTGAACATTCCCTCACAGCATGTACTAAAATATCGTTATCCCAAGGCTTTTGAATATACGCATGGATCCCACTTTCATTAATGGCTTTTATTGTTGAAGCAAGATCAGAGTATCCTGTAAGTAATATCCGCTGCGTATCTGGGCAAATACGCTTTACTTCATGCAAAAATGTAGCGCCATCCATTTCTGGCATTCTCATATCACTAATAACCACTTCAAAAGAAGAGTCTCGGACCAATGCCAAGGCTTGCTGCGGATCACTACAGAGCTCGGCGTGTATTCCATTTTGACGGAATAAGCGATTTAACGACCGTATTACATTCGTCTCATCATCGAGACAAAGCACGCGTATCGCTTCTGTTGAAGTCGTTGCTTGCTCGGCAAATTCCAAAGTTTAATCTCCTAAATGAATTAATTTAAATTTAGTTCAAAAAGCACACCACGACAAGAAACCGTTAAAATACGCCTTAAGTCTAATATTCCCCTTAAACCTTTTTAATAACTTTTTAATATATGCTTAAGAAACAAGCTAGTAACAGTATTAAATATTGAGAAGTAGGCTAATAACTATCGCTTAATATTAAATAATTACAAATTTATTTCCAGCATCGTAGAAGTAAAACTAAGCATAATAATCAATAATTTAGTGTTACAGTTTGATGAATCACAAAGCCCAGTTTACGCTTACGTTAACGTTACCAACAAGATAAAAATGTTGTTGCCATATTGAATTTATGTGTTAGCTTTATGTTGTTATTGTTAACCAAATACAATAAATGGTTGGAGAACCAAACTATGAAACAACATGTAAAGACCCTAAAATTATCGCAAATGGCTTCTATCCTAGGAGCCATTTTCTGCGCTAACTCATATGCTTATAATTGTGACGGCTTGCCTGAATGGTCACAAAGTTCAGCATATAATGGCGGTGCTCAAGTTCAGAAATCGCAACAAGCTTTTGAAGCAAAGTGGTGGACCCAAGCTGACCCAGTTACCCACTCGGGACAGTGGGACGACTGGAAAAAATTGGGCGATTGTGACAACGCTGTCAATAACACACCACCTACAGTGCAGAGCTTACAGCCAGCTGACGGTACCGCTTTCACTGAAAATGACAGCGTTGCCATTTCTGTAAATGCAACAGACAATGATGGCCAAGTAACACAGGTAGAGTTTTTTGTAGATGGTACGTCAATTGGTATCGATACCACAGCGACAGGTGATAATTTTTCATTTAACTGGTCAGCAACCGCTGGGACACACGCAATTTCAGTAGTTGCGACAGATGACAAGCAAGCAGAGTCCAACACGTTAACAACAAATATTATCGTTAATACGGCAGGAAATCAGTTACCCACAGCGAACCTTTCGTTAGGTGGAGGTAGTGATCTAGTTATTGATCAACCTGTAGATATCGTTCTTGATGGCTCGGATCCTGACGGCTCAATAGCAAAACTAACGCTGCTTATTAACGACCAAATCGCATTTGAAAGTACAACAACACCAGCTCAGCACACCTGGACACCAACACAACTTGGTGCGGTAACATTAAAGCTTATTGTTGAAGATAATACCGGTGCAACGGCTGAGAGCATACTTAATGCAAGTGTGATTGACACACCTCCAGTTGCAAACAGCTGTGTTCCACATGGCCTTTACCAGACTCCCAACACTTCGCCTAACTACTGTGATATTTACGATGAAAACGGCCGTGAAAAAATGGGAAGCGATCACCCAAGACGTGTCATAGGGTACTTTACTAGCTGGAGAACGGGTAAGAATGGTCAGCCTATCTATTTAGTTGATGATATTCCATGGGATAAGATCACCCATATCAATTACGCTTTCGCGCACGTTGATGCCAATAACAAGGTTTCAATAGGTAACCCAACTGCACCTAACAATCCTGCAACGAATATGACATGGCCAGGTGTTGCTGGGGCAGAAATGGATCCATCTCTTCCTTATACCGGCCACTTTAACTTACTGAACAAATTCAAGAAACAGCACCCTGATGTGAAGACTTTGATCTCCGTAGGCGGCTGGGCGGAAACTGGTGGCTACTTTGATGAAACAGGTAAGCGTGTCGCCAGCGGCGGCTTCTATACGATGACTACCAATGCAGATGGAAGCGTGAATCATGCAGGTATTGATGCGTTTGTAGCAAGTTCCGTTGAATTTATCCGTAAATACAACTTTGATGGTGTCGATATCGACTATGAATACCCATCTTCAATGAATGACTCTGGTCACCCCGATGATTTTGCAATATCTAACCCGCGTAGAGCAGCATTGAATGCTTCTTATCAAGTATTAATGAAAAAACTGAGAGAAGCATTAGACCAAGCAGGCCAACAAGACAATACTCATTACTTACTAACGATTGCATCACCATCTTCTGGTTACCTTCTACGTGGTATGGAGACATTCCAAGTCACCAAGTATCTAGACTATGTCAATATCATGTCTTATGACTTACACGGAGCGTGGAACCAGCACGTTGGTCATAACGCATCGCTATTCGACACTGGCGAAGATTCAGAACTTAAGCAGTGGAATGTATATGGCACCAAAGAATTTGAAGGAATTGGTTACCTTAACACTGACTGGGCGGTCAAATATTTCAGAGGCTCTGTCTCTGCAGGACGGATCAACATTGGCATCCCTTATTATACTCGGGGTTTTAGAGATGTTACTGGCGGTACAAATGGTTTATGGGGACAGGCTGCATTGCCTAACCAAGCTGATTGTCCTCCTGGAACTGGTAGCGGCGAAAAGAACAAGTGCGGTAATGGTGCAGTAGGTATCGATAACTTGTGGCACGACAAGAACGACGTTGGCTTAGAAGTACCGGCAGGTTCGAACCCACTTTGGCATGTTAAAAACCTTCAAAATGGCGTATTAGGTAGTTACCTAAGTGATTATGGATTAGACCCAGTTAATAACCCTGAGCATCAAATTAATGGCAGCTATACGCGCCATTACGATTCTGTTGCCGTTGCTCCTTGGCTCTGGAACGCCACCAAGAATGTTTTTCTATCTATTGAAGATGAAGAATCAATGGCCGCCAAAGTCGACTATGTCATCAACCAAGAACTAGGCGGTATCATGTTCTGGGAGCTTGCAGGTGATTTCGATTATGATGCAAGCAAGAATGAATACTTTATGGGTTCATCGCTAACAACCTTAGCCTACAACAAGTTTAACCAAAGTGGCACGCCTTACTCAGTTAAACAAGGAAATAAGACCTTTGTAAAACCAGCGTCGGCTGTTGATGTAACCTTCGTAGCCAAAGATTTCCCAGCCGGAGATGCTAACTATCCAATTGCACCAACTTTTGCCTTTACCAACAACTCAGCAATAGATTTGAGTGGCGCAAAAATTTCGTTTGATGTTCCTGTGGCAACATCGGCAATTTTTAAATCGAACTGGAATGCACAAGAAAAGCTAGGCATGGCAGTGGACGTAAATGGCTCAAATGCTGCGGGTAATAATATTGGCGGCTTCGAGAACGAATTCCATCGATTCTCAATCACGCTTGTGAATGAATGGGGTGGTACGCCTAAGTCTTTTGCTCCGGGCGAAACCATCAATGCCCAAGTTATGTACTACATGCCTATTTCTGGCCCTGTTAACTTTGTGATTGAGAAAGACGGAAACCGTTATGCATTCACCAGCGAATATAACGACCTACCAGTCGCAGCACCTGGCACAGGACCTACCGATCCGGTAACTAGCTGTAAAGGCACACCTATCAGTCAAATTGTGGTTTACCCTAATTTGCCACAAGGTACACATGCTGCTCAAGGTGATTTAATTGTTGAAGGAAACGCGGTGTATGAAGCGAAGTGGTGGAGCAATAAGCAGCCATCAGTCAGCAGCGACTATACCAAGGTTTGCAATTTGTAAATAGTTAATGGGGAGCTTTGCTCCCCTTTATAAAAGGCGAATAAGCATGAATAGTTTACACCGTAAATATGCGCTTGGTCTTTTTGGCGCAACCTCGGCTTTGCTTTCAAGCGCAGTTTCAGCTCATGGTTTTATGGACTTTCCCAAAGCAAGGCAAGCTATCTGTCAAGCGCAAGGAGGTTATTGGTGGCCAGATGATGGTTCAAATATCCCAAACCTAGCGTGCCGAGCAGCTTTTCTAGACTCAGGCCATTTTCAGTTTGTGCAAGAGCATGAGTTTTCAACCAATACCGCTGACTACAATAATCTAGAAGCGGTAAAAGCGAATATCCCCAATGGTACGCTTTGCTCAGCTGGTGACCCAAACAAAAGTGGCATGAGTGTTGTTTCACCACACTGGCAGCGCACAATTGTAGAGCCAAACGCCCAAAATAAACTTGCCATTAGCTTTAGGGCGACAACCCCCCATAACCCCAGCTTTTGGCAGTTTTTCCTGTCAAAGCCGAACTATGATGGCGATACATCTCCACTGACTTGGAATGATTTAGAGCTTATTAATGAATTTGGCAATATTGATTTCGTTGTGGATCCTGAAGGTAAACGCTTCTATAAAATGGAAATAGATATACCGCAAGGCCGTGAAGGCAATGCTGTATTATATACCCGTTGGCAGCGGTTTGATGTCGCTGGGGAGGGATTTTACAATTGTTCTGATATCACAATAACCTCAACTGGGACACCACCAGAGTGGGTGAGCAGCGGCTATTTCGTAAAACAAGGCCAAGATGCTAATGCCGGCGATAGCGTGTGGTTTAGGGTATTTGACCAATCTGGGAACGAATTAATTAGCCATAATCTGAACGTAACCTCCACTAATGCATCAACATGGCAAGCTGAGTTAGCTCTTTATCTTAATAACAACTACGGTAATAAGGTCAACATTGGTATTAAGCAACCGAACGGCTCAATCGCGTTTGATCCTAACGCCTTATTGGCAAACGAAGTATTTTTGCCACATGCCGCTTACACCAGCAATCTTAGCATCGTAAAAGGCGGCGACAACACTGCCCCTACGGTGAACCCAATTTCTAACCAAATTATCTCAGAAAACAGCCAAGTGACCGTGCATGCACATGCATTTGACGACCAAAATGATCCACTATCGTTCATTTGGAGCATTCCTGCACCACTTAGCTTTAGTGGCGAAGGTGACACCATTACCATCTCAACACCTGAAGTTAGCGCTGATCAAACCTTTCAGGCTGAACTTAATGTCACCGATGGAAAAGCAAGCACAACCGTAAGTTTCAAAATTACCGTTCAAGATAGCACCAATAACCAATACCCAGCTTGGAGTAGCACAACTACTTATGTCGCAGGCGACAGAGTAACGCATAAACAAAAAGTATATGAAGCCAAGTGGTGGACGCAGGGAGAAGAACCCGGCACATCCGATGTTTGGAAAGCAATTTAAAGAAAACCCAAATTAACTGGGTACAACATGTAACTACAATAAGGTTGAAGATATGAAACTTAACAAAATAACCAGCTATATAGGACTTGCCTTACTGAGTGGCGGGGCACTTGCCGCTCCTTCCACACCAACGCTAGACTGGCAGCCACAACAGTATTCGTTCGTTGAGGTTAACGTTGATGGGCTAGGCTCTTACAAACAACTGGTTAAAGCCAAAGAAGTTGTCGATATTAGCATCAAATGGAATGCATGGAGTGGCTCTGGCGGCGACAACTATAAAGTATATTTTGATGATCAGCTAGTTAACCAAGGTGCGCTTGCAGCTGGTACTAAAAGTGGCGTAGTACAATTTCCCTATACTAAATCCGGTCGCCATCAGCTTTATTTAGAGCTATGTGAAGGTACTGTATGTGCAAGAAGCGCAGGGAAAGAAATCGTTATTGCCGACACAGACGGCGCACATCTCGCGCCACTTCCTATGAATGTAGATCCTAATAACCGCAATAATGGGACAATTCCAGGCCGGGTAACGGGTGCATATTTCGTTGAATGGGGCATTTATGGTCGTGACTACGACGTAACTAAGATCCCAGCGCATAACCTATCTCACATTTTATATGGCTTTATTCCTATTTGTGGTCCTAACGAATCACTCAAATCCATTGAAAATGGTAATAGTTGGAGAGCGCTACAAACTGCATGTGCTGACTCTCAAGATTATGAAGTCGTCATTCACGACCCTTGGGCAGCGGTGCAAAAATCTATGCCAGGGGTGGATGCCAAAGATCCTATTCGCGGTGTTTATTCTCAATTGATGGCACTAAAACAACGTTATCCAGATCTTAAAATTCTCCCTTCGGTAGGGGGATGGACGCTATCAGATCCGTTCCATGGTTTTACAAATAAAGCAAACCGCGACACTTTCGTCGCATCTGTAAAACAATTTCTTAAAACTTGGAAATTCTATGACGGTGTAGATATCGACTGGGAATTCCCAGGTGGTGATGGTCCAAACCCAGATTTGGGCGATCCAGTTAACGACGGTCCAGCATATGTGGCGCTAATGCAAGAACTTCGTGCAATGCTAGATGAATTAGAAGCTGAAACTGGCCGTCAATATGAGCTCACATCGGCAATAGGTGCAGGTTACGACAAGATTGAAGATGTAGATTACCAAGCTGCTCAGCAGTATATGGACTATATCTTTGCGATGACCTATGACTTTTATGGCGCTTGGAACAATGAAACGGGTCATCAAACTGGTATCTATTGTGGCTCTCATCTAAGTACAGATGAATGTAACGGTACAGGTGTTGATGACAATGGAGTGCCACGCAAAGGCCCTGCATACACTGGCGACCATGCAATTCAGTTATTACTTCAACAAGGTGTACAGCCCTCTAAGCTCGTTATGGGCGTTGCAATGTACGGCCGCGGCTGGGAAGGTGTACTAGATGCAAATACCACTATTCCAGGCAATCCAATGACAGCGCCAGGCAATGGGCCGTTGACTGGTTCCACAACTGACGGAGTTTGGGAGCCGGGTATTATGGATTACAAGGCTATTGCAGCAAACGCTGTAGGCCAAGGTGGTTCAGGCGTTAATGGTTATGAAGTAGGCTACGATGAGCAAGCACAAGCAGCATATGTTTGGAACAGAAGTAACGGTAAACTCATCACTTACGATAGCCCGCGCAGCGTTATCGCAAAAGGCAAGTATGCGAACACTCATCAACTGGCTGGTTTATTTGCTTGGGAAATTGACGCTGATAATGGCGACATTCTAAATGCGATGTATGATGGCCTTACAGCGGGTGAGATCCCTAATCGTGCTCCTTCTATCGGCGTTTCTGGACCAATCAATGTGACCTCAGGTCAGGTTGTGAATGTTGATGCGCAAGCAAGCGATTTAGACAATGATCCATTAACCTACTCATGGGTTGCTGCGCCTGGGTTGGCTTTATCTGCTAACAACACCGCAGCTGTCGCTGTAACTGCTCCATCAGTCACTCAGCAGACAAGCTATGACTTGACTGTAACGGTCAATGACGGCACATTGTCAACAACCAAAACAGTCGCTGTAGTTGTAAACCCAGAAGGTGCAAATGCAGCGCCAGTCGTTACACCGGTTTCAGATATTACGGTTAACGAAGGAGCCTCGGCTACCATCAACGTATCAGCAACTGACCCTGAAGGCGCAGCGCTTAACTATAACTGGAATGCACCAGCCGAACTGAGCGTTGCAGCAAATGGTAGCTCAGCGACTATTACTGCTGCAAATGTCACTGCCGACACAACCGTGCCAGTCACAGTTACCGTATCAGATGGGGTTAACGCTGTTGATACAACATTCAATGTCACTATTAAAGACGGTGGCGCCCAATACCCGACTTGGGATCGCTCTGCCGTATATGTTGGTGGTGACCGTGTAATTCACAATGGTAATGTCTTTGAAGCAAAATGGTGGACTCAAGGCGAGGAACCTGGAACTGCTGCTGTATGGAAAGCAGTAACTAACTAATCTAACCATTCCCAATTAATGAGCTTGCCGGTCAAGCTCATTTTTTATGCATACAAACATAAAGTTACCCAGAATCTGGCTTTTATCACCAATTTCTTCTTTCTTTTTCTGCTTGGTCTTTCATAATGACATAATGAACTTCATAAAAGAGTCATAAGTTCTGGTAGTGCTTACTCGTCTATTCGCTTTGTTATTCGTTTTAGTTTTTCCAAAAAGCTACGCTTCCGATTGCGCGGAAAAGTCATCCCTAAAAATCGGCATTGGCTCTAGCTGGCCACCTTTTGTTATGTATGGCACTCGCCCTTATGGTATAGACGTAGATATCACTAGAGCAGTGTTTGAGCGCGCTGGGTTTTGTATCGAATTCATTCAACTTCCTTCGTCAGCACGTGGGATCACCGAGCTTGAGAAGGGCTTAATTGATGTCCTGCCATCCGCAAGTTTTAGCGTTGATAGAGCAAAAATCGCTTACTTCTCCTCGCCATATCGGCGTGAAAAAATGCGCTTGTTTGCTAACAAGGAAATAGATCTCGATAGCAACTTAATTGAGCTATTTTCTGCAGGCTATACATTCACGGCTAATCCCGGCGCCTACTACGGTGAGGAAGTGAAGCAAATAAAAAAAATCGATTGGTATGACAAGCGGTTGTTTGAAATCGCGAGCTTGGACAGACGAATAGAAATGGTGGCTAAAAACCGCGTAGATTTTCTGATTGAAGATGAAGACGCAGGCTACTACTATATCAACAAGCTAGGCTATCAAAGCATTCAGCTACACCCTTATGTAGTTAACGATAACGCTATTCATTTTATGCTTGGACGTCATGCATTTAAGCGTAGTGACATTGAGCGGGTCAATGAAGCAATTACCAATTTAAATGGCACAATAGCGAATATCTCAGAAAAATATAGAAAAGATTCAGGATGACTCAACAGCAGCAACTCTTTCAAACATTACAAAGTACATTTGGACATACGACACTTCGCCCGGGGCAATCGGAAGTCATAGAATCTATACTGCAAGGCCAGAGTGCAATCGCTATTTTTGCAACTGGTGCAGGCAAGTCGTTGTGTTATCAGTTACCAGCAATCATGAAGCAAGGGGTGTGCGTAGTCGTTTCACCGCTACTGGCATTGATGCATGAACAACGAGATTACCTGCAAAGTAAAGGGGTTGAAACAGCTTGTCTTGATAGTACTCAAAGCAAAGAGGAAACATTACGCATAGAAAATGCGGTGCGAAACAATGCTCTTAAAGTCCTCTTTATATCTGTCGAGCGGCTGAATAGCCAAAAAGCACGAGCTCTATTATCACAAAGCAATATCTCTTTTCTTGTCATTGATGAAGCCCATTGTATTTCTGAGTGGGGGCATAATTTCAGGCCAGATTACCTAAAAGTGGCTAAATATCGATATGAACTTGGTATCAATCAAGTGCTATTACTCACTGCGACAGCAACAAATAAAGTTGCACGCGATATGGCAGATAAATTCGATGTATCCGATCAAAATATCATCAGAACGGGCTTTTACCGTAAGAACCTATTCTTAAGTGCGGCGTATATTAGCGAATCTCAAAAAGACGAATATTTACTCGCCTTTTTAAAAAAAGCAAAAGGCGCAGGTATCGTTTATGTCACGCAGCAAAAACAAGCTGAAGAAGTAGCAAAAATGATAACTGCTTGTGGCTTTCCTGCAGAAGCCTTTCATGCATCATTGCAGAGCGAGAAAAAGGCCCAAATTCAAGCTGACTTTCTAGCGAAAGCTGATCTTATCGTTGTAGCGACTATTGCGTTTGGTATGGGTGTAGATAAACCCGATGTTCGCTGGGTATTACATTATGATATGCCAAAATCTATTGAGGGATATAGTCAGGAAGTGGGTAGGGCAGGCAGGGATGGCGAAAATGCACATTGCGTTGCTTTAATTAATAATGAAAAAATTGCCACACTAGAGAACTTTGTTTATGCCAGTGCATTAGAGCGAGAGTCATTAACGCTGCTTTTTAACGAACTTTTTGGTGAGCCAACTACAGATTATCACCTCAATGAATACGAACTTGCCTACAAAACCAATATCAATCAATTGGTATTAAAAACACTTATTGTCCAGCTCGAACTGCAAGGTTACTTGCAGGTAAACTACAGCTACTTTGCGGAGCTAAGTATCGCATTCATCCAAGACAAAGATAAAATATTAGCCAAGTACTCGCCTGAGCGGCAACTGTTTTTGACTCAGCTATTCTCGTGTTTTGAATTCAAAAAGAAATGGGGATTACTTTCACATCAAGCATTAAGCGAGCAAAACATCTCACAGGCTAAAGCCCAAGAAGTCGTTGAGTATTTGCAAAACCAACAACTGATTGACGTAAAAGTCGCTAAATATACATCGGTTTATTCAAAGCCTGTCCAACAAGTCAACATTAATGAACTAGTTGAGTCTTTCTACCAGCAATCACAAATTAAAGAGCAAGGCGAGCTTGCAAGGCTAAGACATTTACTCAAATTTTTCCAACTGACTTCCTGTTACCACAAAGCGCTCGCCAGTTATTTCGGCGACAACCATGCTCCCGATCATTGTGGCCATTGCGGTGTCTGCAGCGGTAAGCATCTGATCGTCAATGCACAAGAAAGCCACGAATTAGATATTGAAACAACACGGAATATGTTAAGAGACGCTTCACAGTTTGCGTCGCAACGCGGCGTTAATTTTTCTACTCATCTCAAAACATTGTTTTTATTAGGCTTAAATTGCCCTTATTTTACTAAATATAAATTCAGACAACTTGAAGGATTTGGCAGTTTATCCGGCGTAAAGTATGAAAAGGCAAAAGCATTGATTATGGAGCGCGCATTATAAATGAAAACCGATATTATTAGACTCGCCACGATCGCGGAAAAAAAGACCAAATATATACTCGGACTAATGAGCGGAACCTCATTGGATGGATTAGATATTGCGTTATGTAAAATTGAAGGTGCCGGGAAAAGTACACAGCTAACGGTCGAACAATTTACCACGATAGAATACAACCCTTCGCAAAAGCAGCTTCTCAGTGACCATGCATCTAAATCTCAGGTAAATCTTAAAACGTTATGTCAATTAAATGCGTGGCTAGGCGAGTTGTACGCTAGTCTAATCAATAATGCTTTGGCTGAGTGGCAAGTTGCAGCCGATACTGTTGATTTAATAGCGAGTCATGGACAAACACTTTACCATTGTCCGAAACAAGCCTTTGCTGACTTTGAAAAATTAAATAGCACCTTGCAAATAGTTGATGCCGATATTATTGCGACAAAAACAAACATCATCACCATTGCAGACTTTAGACAGAAGCATATCGCCAAAGGATATGAAGGAGCGCCTCTCGTGCAATATGGTGACTATTTATTATATTCGAGCACGAGTATCGATAGGGTTTTGCTCAATATTGGCGGTATTTCAAACCTTACTTATTTACCAAAAAACTGTACACTTACGCAGAGTATAAGTAGTGACATTGGTCCTGGAAACACATTAGTAGACCAATATTGCCGCCACGTATTGGGACTGCCATTCGATGAAAATGGTGAGATTGCGTCAACTGGCAAAATTCAATTGCCATTTCTCGAAGCTTTACTGTCGCACCAATTCTTTGAGATGCCACTTCCAAAATCAACTGGACAAGAGTTATTTAATCAAACCTTTGTGCATCATGCATTGGATGGAAAAGATTATAATCATGAAGATATCATCACGACACTGACTGAATTCACAGCTATCACTGTCGCAAATGCGGTGAATGAGCTTGGTACAACTGAATTAGAGCTATATATTAGCGGAGGTGGTATTCATAATGTATTTTTAATGGAGAGAATTGAAAGGCATCTGAGTAACCATATTTTACTCAATGACTTCTCACAACTTGGGGTAAACCCCGACGCCAAAGAAGCCGCTTTATTTGCGCTACTTGCGAATGAAACCGTATCAGGTGATAGCAATGCGCTGCCTTTTTCTATGGGTAAGATTTCATTACCAACATAGCCGCTAAAAAACGGATAATACTGCGCTGATCGCCGAGTTAAAAATACGTTTGAAGCCAGTAGTCTCGGTTTTGATAAGCTCAGATACTGGCTCGCTTACGGTAATTCTCTCATTCAATATGATATCAAACTCAGCTGCATTTTTTAGGTAGTCGTGAAGCCCCACTAGGTTCAATTGCATAAAGTAAGGACCAGCATCAAGCGATTGCTTTACTTTAATTTCGGCAATTTTCGTGAGATAAGACTCTGGGTCAACCACCAAAGAGACCTCGCACTTCGCATTTCGCTCGCCTTGCTTTGTCAGTACAACGTTAACTCGGTCATCAATGCGTGCATCCATTGGCAACTCTATCACCAAAGAAAGTCCTTGCTCACCTGGTTGCAGAATAAGTTTCTCATAGGGCTGAACAGCACGGTACTGTCCCCTCATAGAACTTGTGATCTGTGCTGCATTAAAACTAAAAATACCAGGTTTGCTACTCATTACTTTCTTTCGTTATTTACAAGACAATGTTAATTATCTCAAAGCTAGATTACAGAATTATGACTTATCAATTAAAGGCTAAAAAAGTCAAAGCTCGGCAATACCGAGCTTAAAATGCATTCTTTGTTCGTTTTATTTATCGTACTGCGAGCATAATGAGTCCCGGAAATACAAAGAATGAACCTAATACGTAAGCCAAAGCTGCTGGTTTATTCTGTGCGCCAATTTCCGCTAGCTTCTCAGCTAGGCGAAGCGGGATTTCTCTCAGTAACGGTAAGCCATAAATAAGTGTCACTGCAAAAACGTTAAACATGACATGCACAAGCGCAATCGTTAATGCGACTTCTGCAGCAGGACCTGTGATAGATGTCGCCGCTAATAAAGCGGTAATTGTAGTGCCTATATTTGCACCTAGAGTGAACGGATATATCTGACGAGTGGTAAATACGCCGCTGCCAGCGAGCGGGATCATTAAGCTAGTTGTTGTCGACGACGATTGTACCATTACTGTAACTACAGCACCCGAACCTATACCAACAAATGGACCTCGACCAATAGCACTGTGTAATAACTCTTTAGCCTTACCAACCAATGCCTTTTTTAGTAACTTGCCTAAATAGGTCACGGCGAACAAAATCATCATAATACCGATAATGACCATAGCAACACCAGCCGCAGTGGAATCTAGGAAGCTAACGCCATCTTTAACAACGCCAACCGCTGGTTTGACTAAAGGTTTAATAAAATTATAGCTTTTTAGGGATAAATCAGCGTCACCGACAAAAATGTGGGCCAATCCAGATGCTAACTTCTCAAAAATACCAAACATGATTTCGAGCGGTAGAAAAATAGCGACGGCTAATAAATTGAAAAAGTCATGTACGGTGGATGCAGCAAACGCTCTTCTAAACTCTTCTTTACTACGAATGTGACCGATAGAAACGAGTGTATTGGTAATCGTCGTACCAATGTTTGCCCCCATCACCATAGGAATTGCTATGTTTATTGGTAATCCACCAGCCACGAGGCCAACAATAACTGAAGTCACCGTTGATGACGACTGTACCAATGCAGTTGCCAAAGCCCCTAAGAGTAGAGCAACAATTGGATTGGTTGCAAATGCGAAGATCTCCTTCGCGCCTTCACTTCCACCTGAAGCCAACTTAAAACCGCCACTCACAGTTCCCACTGCGACTAAGACTAAGTAAACAAGTAATACGATTGACAGCCAGTTTAAAAGTTTAGCTGATGCTGAAGTCTGAGATTGATTAACCATAGTTTCGCTCTTAGAGTAAGTAATGTTCATTCATTACACTTTTATGTCAGTCGCGCATTTAATCATTCAATTGTTACAGTTATATTTCAGTTTTATGTAACTCGACACGTATGCTCATTTTCTCATCGCATTTTTTGAAACAATGGTAACTGATAGGAGTAATATACTGTTTTTAGTGATTATTAGTTATGTGCTGCATTTACATTTGTTTACTTCTCCAAATTTGATCCACATTTGCTTCACTATTTAAAAGTAGGATTTAGCTATAATTATTGTGCCTTGTATCACTATGTTAAGACTCTTCCTGTTATTTTTTATGCTTTTTTCTATGGCAGCTGATGCAGTTGACTTTACGCCTAGGGCCGAGCGTAGAATAAGTGAACCATTAACAATCCACTTTGGAGAAGTCGATACTGCGCAATTATCTTTGGCGCTCGGCATAAAAGAGCGTGAGAGCCAATCCATTGTAGAGCTACTTTCAAGCCAAGCGCCTGAGCTAAAGAATGAGTCTTATCAGTGGACTACAATCACGCCAGATATGCTTGTATCCGAGGGTAGAAAATACATCGCATTTGGCTTTGCTAGATTGCCTTGGCTAAGCGTTGCTTTGGTTAACAACGGCGAAGTCTCATTTTTAACGCAACATACCCTGGATACTGGGTTTAATATTCGGGAGGTGGAAGCACCTCAGTTATATCTTCCGATAACAAAAGAGCACTTAGAAGGTGCAAGTATTATTGTCCGCTATCAAACTTTTGCGGATGCCCCCGCCGACCTTAGATTAATTAACGATAATGAACTAAATAGTAATGTTCTCACCAGCACGGTTACTAACGCTGCGCTAAGTGGGATCATAGCCGCCGTGTTTGTTATTGTCTTAGTTAACTTTTACTTTAATGCCAATTTGACCAACGCTTACTATTGCCTCTGGACGCTATTGTTTTTGCTTATTGTTTTGGATATGTCAGGGTTCACATTTCAATATTTTTGGCCTTCACAAGGCAAATTTGCCGGCTTATTCTCTGCTTGTTTGATGACTTTTGTCCCAGTATTCCACCTTCTTTTCATTAAGCAATTTTTGCAACTAAAGCGTAGAAACGAAACCTTACATTTTTTATATAATGGATTTTTAGCGGCTTACCTGCTGCTTATCCCAGTGGCAATCTACTCAAAATCTGTTCACTACAACCTAATATTAAGCTTGAGTATCATCCCGCTATTTCTTTATACCAGCTATTGGTCTTTGAAACAGGGCGCTCCTGGTTCTGCAACTTTTTCCCTCAGCCTGCTAAACCATGTCATTTTTGTAAATTTCATTGCTATCGGTGGGACTATGTATGCGGGTTTTATCAATGTTCATCATATATCAAGCGCGATTAAATTTGGCTACTTAATTGAGGTCATGTTATTTACGCTGGCACTTGCGCAACAAAATAAGTCAGCCCAAAATAATTTGTTATCAACGCTGCAAACTCAAGTGAATGTACTCTCGAATACAGTACAAACAGAAAAACAGTTCAACCGTCAAAATCAGCAGGCGTTAGAAAAGAAAGAGCAACGTCTATTTACTGATCTCTCTCATGAGCTGCGTACACCACTTACCGTCATGAAGGTGCAGGTTGAATCTCTACAATACAATATCGTTGAGAATGTTCAGGAGAGCTACGGCAAGCTCATGGATAAAATTGACGAGCTAAATCACTTTATTAATCAATTGATGCTGGTCACTGACAATGAAAAGTTAGCAACTATGCTTAACCTAAGAGACTTCACGATCTGTAAACTGGTAAATCAAGTACATACAAAGGCTGCTGGGTTATTTAAGGATAATAAGGAGCAATTAGAGCTTAACTATCAAATATCTGGTTCAGAAAAAATAACCATCGACCTAGACGCAATAACTAACTGCGTCCTTGAAATTTTAGGTAATGCGATTAAGCATGGTGGAGAAAAAGTCCAAGTCAAGATGAGCTTCTTTAGCGTAGACAACAACTTGATCATTCGTATTGAAGACTCAGGCACTCCACTATCCTATGAGGCGCACCAACAACTATTCGACCCACTTTACAAATCACAATCTGCAAGAACCAATTCGCGAAAATCCAAGGGGATGGGCCTTGCGATGTGCAAAAAAGTGGTAGAAGCCCATAGTGGACAAATTGAATCCTTTAATAGCCTATTAGGCGGGTTGAACATGGAGATCAAGCTACCGTTAACAAAAGCCCCCGCTTTCAACTGATATGCAAAAGTATGTTTTCACGCTTACGTTTTAATTTTTCGTCGCGGTATTAACTTAAGCCAAAATGCAATTTCAAGTGCCACACCCAATATCACAAAAATGAACATCCCAGTTTGGCTGCTATAGCTATAAGCCGCTATCGCACCAATGAGTAAAGCCAATAAAATAGCGATTCTGTAAAGTGTCTTCATTTTATATTCTTTTCTATGGTGACTTGCTTTACACATTAATTCATTTACAGCCGAATACCAAATTTACAGCTCACCTGAGATTGCTACTTGGTTACGACCGTTGCGCTTAGCAAAATAAAGCGCTTGATCTGCCGAGGAGAGTAATTCTTTACCGTTATAAGGTGGCTTAGTTTGAGTATGTAATCCTGCGCTTAATGTCATCTCAATACAATAACTTTCGCTTATCAATGGGTTAGCCTCACATGTTATTCTGATCTTCTCAGCGAGGTCAAAAGCTTGAGCTCCATTGGTATGTGGAAGTACAACACAAAATTCTTCACCGCCATATCGAGCGACAAAATCTCCGGCTCTGGTAGCACAATTGGAAAGTATACGTCCAACGTGAATTAAACAACTGTCACCAGCTTCATGACCATACGTATCATTAACCTGCTTAAAAAAGTCAATGTCAATCATAATAACGCTAAGAGGATGTTCAAAACGCTTTGCTCTTAAGCACTCACTCTCCAAGGCTTCATCTAGCGCTCGCCTATTGGCAACACCAGTCAACGCATCGGTGCGACTTGCACGCTCCAGTCTATCATTTGCTTCTTGTAACGCTTGAGTTCGTAGAGCGACAGTGTGCTCCAATTGAGAATTTAAATTTTGGATTTCATTGAACGCTGTTAATTGCGCCTGAAAGCGCTTGTTCTTCTCGGTATTGAGTTTCTCACCTATTGCTATCGATAAACAGGCCACCTCTATGGCAGTACCTATCAATAGCGCATTTTCAGTAAACCAAGTTTGGCTGATTAAATCTAACTTATTTAGCGCAAGAATAATACCGCCAATCAACACTGAGCTCCAAGCAATCGAATAGTATGTCGCTAGCCGGCTTTTACCGGCCAAACGCAAAATCCGACAGAGAACACCCCAAATACAAGCTGATACGGCATACGCTATAGTAAGTTTTATCATCACCGCATAGTCAAAAAATACGGAAGCAAGCAAGAGCATCAACCCTAGCCCCAAAATTAACCGACAACCTAGGTAAAGCCACTTGTCCGAAATACCAATCTCGAGCAATGTCATAACAAAGTAAGTCCCGCTTAATACCGAGCTGATAAGAAAGAACAAGATTGCTTGATCGTTCCACCAAAGGCTATTTGGCCAAAGATATCGAAAGGCAAAACCTGATAAACAAGCGGAAAACAGCGCTAAACAAATAACGTACAGAACATAGTAAAATAACGTGGATTCGCGAATAGTAAAATAAAGGAGTACATTGTAAGCAGCCATTATCCCCATCAAACCAAAGTAGATCCCCATCACGATACGAAAAACTTGGTCATTTATCAAAAAGTCATGGTTTGCCCAAAGTATTACTGGCAGTTGCAGTGCACTGGATGAGCGTACTTTAATATATAGCGCTACCTTTCCATGCGTGTCGTTTGGCAGTGGTATAATAAAATGTTCATGCGCAAAAGGGCGGTCAATAAAAGGTTGTTTATCTCCTAATTGCTGATGAATAAATATATTGCCATCTTGTAGCATGTAAACATCGAGATAATCCAGCACCGGGTAGGCTATCTCTAGTAGATAAGGCCCTATTTTTTTATTGATATTTAGCGAGGTACGTACCCAGTAACTTTGGTTGGAATACCCCAGGTTCAGCACTTTGTCATCGGTAGTTTGCCAATGCACACTTGGATTATTTATAACGTCGACAATCTTAGCATTTGAAGCCACGAACTCTAGTTGTAACGTCGCTTTGCCCGCAGCTAGCACTTGGCTGCACTGAGACAACAGGAGTACAAAAAAGAAAAAGACGTACCTTTGCCTCAATCAACCACCCTCGCTACGTTCCATAATCACAGACAAAAAGCGCTCTCGCCAAAGATTATTAAATAAAAATAGTACTTTAATCATAGTCAGCCATAAATAGTTCGCCAATTTTGAATTACGTTCAACTATCCTATAGAATGCGCCGCTTGTTTGATGTGATCGATTCCTCAGTCACAAATCAAATAGGGTGCAAAAAAGCGTAATGAAGGGGCGAAGTAATGAGCTTTTGGCAAGAAAAAACACTCGAAGAAATGACTAGAGATGAGTGGGAAGCGATTTGTGATGGCTGTGGTAAATGCTGTTTACACTCTTTTATCGACAGCGATGAAGAAGGTGAATTATTCGAGAGCACCGACTTTTTACGCGAAGGTGAAGAGTTACTCTACACCGATGTTGTTTGCCAATATAACGATAAGAATAGCTGTGGTTGTAGCCGCTACAGCGAAAGACAAGTTCTAGTACCTTCTTGCGTACAGCTAACCAAAGAAAACCTCAAAGATATCTTTTTCATGCCAAACAGTTGTAGTTATCGACGACTTCATGAGGGCAGAGGACTGGCAAGCTGGCATCCACTTAGAAATAATGGTTCCAAACAAGCTATGATAGATGCGGGCATTAGTATTTTTGGTAAGGCGACCTCTGAGCTGGAGGTAGATTTAGAATCTGATTTTGAAGCGCATATTGTAGAGTGGCCTCACAACGACAGCGACTGAAGAAACAAGTCCTAGGATAAATGCCTTGCGAGAGAGCGTGCATCTATCCTAGAAAAAGTATTCTATTCGCCAATATCACCTTTAGACGGCAAAGCGGCAAATGCTCCAAAGCGTTGAACGGCAAACGCACCACATTTCGCAGCATACGTGACTAAATCTTTCGCCTCATCCAGTGAGATGGCAAACTCAGCATCTCGGGTAGGTTTAAACTTTCGAATGATTTCAGCAAGTAACCCTCCGACAAACGCATCTCCCGCTGCCGTGGTATCCACTGCGACAACATTTGGCGCAGTGACTTTAGCACTATCATTTGGTAGATAAATCTCAACAGGGTTTGCACCGTCGGTTATTAGTAACAATTGAGTTTGCTTATCCATAATTGCGGCTATGGTTTGCGCTTCTGTTTTACCTGCATGGCTATTTGCGTTCAGATATTCCAATTCTTCGCGAGAGAGTTTAATAACATCACTTAACGCGATACAATGCCAAACTCTATCAAGAATATGCGCAGTCGAACTCCACAGGTTCAACCTGAGGTTCATATCAAAACTAACAAGCATGTTATTTGCTCGCGCACGCTCAAGCGCATAAACCGTAGTTTTATAAATATTTTCTTCAGTGAGACTGTTACTGCATATATGTAAGACAGAATGCGCTGTAAACATATCCTCAGAAAAGTGTGCTTGCCTGAACAACAAATCCGCCGCTGGTGGCCGATAAAAACTAAAGCTTCTTTCCCCTTGCTTATCAAGAGAGACAAATGCTAATGCCGTTTTAGCTTTATCTGTATACTCAAGGTAACGAGTATTTACGCCATTAGCCTGTAACTCCTCAGCTAAAAACTGGCCGAACATATCTTTGCCTAACATGCCGCAAAAATACGCATTAACGCCTTGCTTTGCCGCAGCTACCGCCACATTTGCAGGCGCCCCGCCTGCAAATTTAGTAAATGACTCTGGTGTTTTGCCATCCGATAAAAAATCAATCAACGCCTCACCAAAACAAACAAGTGCCATATTATTCGCCTTTTAACTTCATTGACCGTAGTACTTCGTAACACGCGCCCATAGTGTGATAATCGGTTTTGCCCGCCGGGCTTTTTTCATCGCTGTACTTTTCATTTTTATTATTCAAAATACGATACCAAGCACCGTATTCATGGTCGACGAAGTTATCCCAAGCATATTGCCAAATTCTGTCGTACCACTGCCAGTATGTTTCGTCACCGGTTTCAAGTGCTAGTAGCGCAGCCGCAGCGAATGACTCAGCCTGAACCCAAAAGTATTTGTCATCATCACAAATCGACTTATCCGGCGCAAAGCCGTAGCAAATTCCGCCAAATTCACTATCCCAAGCTGCTTTTAATGACTCATCAAACAAGTGTACGGCTTTTTCCACAAGCCATGCATTTGGCTTGTAACGGTTAATCAACAATAATAATTTTGACCACTCAGTTTGATGGCCTGGCTGAAACCCCCAAGGTCTGAATAAGTGTTTGGGATCGTCTTTGTTATACTCAAGGTCGACTTGCCATTGATTATCATAGTGCTCCCAAATCAGCCCTTCAGCCTTAGCAGCTTGACGATTAACCATATTGTCGGCAAGCATATATGCACGCTGTAAAAACTTTTCATCCAGTGTTGCTTCAAAGCAAGCTATTAGCGCTTCACAGGTATGCATATTGGCATTTTGCCCACGGTACTTATCTGCATGAGTAAAGTCTGCATCGAATTCGTCTTTGTAGAGTCCAAACTCAGGCTCAAAATATTTCTCTTCTAACAGCTGCCATACTCGCTCAATTGCAGACTTGCTGTCTGATAACCCAACCTTCAACGCACTAGCATGAGCCAATAAAACAAAGGCGAGGCCATAACAATGGTTAGTGCCATCTACAACATTTCCATTTTCAAGCAACCACGCATAGCCGCCATTTTCCTGCCTATGGACAGTTTCTATATAATCGATACCATGCTTAACCTTATCTAAGTCAGCTGGTTTTTTAAAATAGTCATAAGCCATAGCATAGTTAAAGACAAAGCGTGTACTTGATACTAAGTGACGCGTGTTCGCATCATAAATCTCGCCATTATCCTTGAAGAAGTGATTAAAGCCACCACGTTCATCCACGCAATTTGGTGCGTAAAAGCTGAGCGTCTTTTTAATGTGTGCTTCTAAAAATTGCGTTGTTCTAAAATTCATCTAACTTTTAACCTACTGCTGAACATTTTCGTTACTTTAGCAGATAAAACATGGAACGATCCAATAAAACATTTGTGATTTTCATGTAACAGTGTGTAGAATCAAGGTGAAAACAGATTGGAGTATCACTTGTGAGCGAAATAAATACAAATCAAACCTTCGTCACAAGCGGGAATACCGAGAATAATAATTATCGACTTCCGCTTATTGCAATGACAACGCTTTTTTTCCTTTGGGGATTTATTACCGTTTTAAACGATGTCCTCATCCCACGTCTAAAAGGCGTATTTGACCTTAACTACACAGAAGCCATGCTAATACAGTTTTGCTTTTTTAGTGCCTACTTTATTATTTCTTTACCTGCAGGGTATTTGGTCAAGCGCTTTGGCTATAAAAATGGCGTACTGACGGGGTTAATCGTGGCATCGATTGGCTGCATCATGTTTTACCCTGCCGTTGTTGTTCACGAATATTGGATTTTTCTCTCAGCCCTTTTTGTACTTGCATCTGGCATCACTGTTTTGCAGGTATCAGCGAATCCTTATGTTGCAGCGCTCGGTCATCCACGCACCGCATCAAGTCGTTTAAACCTTGCGCAAGCGCTTAATTCACTGGGTACCACTATTGGTCCGATCGTGGGTGGCTTTTTATTGTTTGGCTCAGCCGGTACGTTAACCGTTGAAGCTGCAGCAAGCGCAGAGGGTGTAAAGGTACCTTATCTTATTTTGGCCGCTGCGCTACTTACAATCGCTGTGGTATTCGCGTTTTTAAAGTTGCCCGTTATTGCTGAGCATACTGAAGCCGTCGATTGTAAAGCGAAACACCATAACCTAATTGAGGCGCCACATTTAGTAATGGGTGTAGTGGCCATCTTCTGTTATGTCGGTGCAGAAGTTGCAATTGGCAGTTTCCTTGTAAATTACTTTGCAGAGCCTGAAATAGCAGGACTTGAAGAGCATGCCGCTGCTAAACTCATCGGTTACTACTGGGGTGGTGCCATGGTAGGGCGCTTTATCGGCTCTGCAGCGCTAAAGACCATTGCACCTTCAAAAGCAGTGGCTTTCAACTCGGTTGTTATTATTTTATTACTAGCATTGACCATGAGCACCAGTGGCAACATTGCGATGATTGCCGTGCTCGCGGTTGGCTTGTTTAACTCAATCATGTTCCCGACAATCTTCTCAATGGCAATTGAAGGCTTGAGTTCATTAACCAGCAAAGGTTCTGGCTGGCTATGTTTAGCCATTGTCGGTGGTGCTATAGTGCCGCTCGTTCAAGGCGTGGTTGCAGATAAATTCCATATTCAGATCAGCTTTATTGTGCCACTACTTTGTTATGTTTACATCGCATGGTATGGGTTAAACGTGGTTAAGCTGGCGCAAAAGTGGCAAGCAAAACTGAATTAAGTTAACGAAAGTTTACAAGGCGAGCATAGCTCGCCTTTTTTATTGCATAGTTTTTTCGTCGCATAGTATTGAATACGTATTCATAAAGGGTATTATAAAATAAAATTGGAACGCTCCAATTCAAAACAAAAACTAGGAGAGAGTAATGCGAGCTAAAACTTGGGCGTTGGCAATCACACAAAGTGTGTTGTTAAGCGCAACAGTTCACGCCACTGAGTCAAATACACAGTGGGTCGATACCTTCATTGGTACTGGCGGTGATGGCCACACCTTCCCAGGCGCGGTCGTCCCATTTGGTATGGTGCAATTAAGCCCAGATACAGATAACCCTATGCGCGGCGTTTCCCCTCAACCAGAAATCTACAAGCGCTGCGCCGGTTACCACTACGATGACCATACTATTGTTGGTTTTTCCCACACGCATTTCTCTGGTACTGGTCACTCAGATCTTGGCGACTTGCTGATCATGCCAATGACTGGCGAAGTAAAACTCGATGCTGGTACCGCTGAAAATCCAGACATAGGTTATCGCTCGCGCTTTTCTCATGACCAAGAGTGGTCAGAACCTGGCTATTACGGCGTTGAGTTACTCGACTATGATGTGAAGGCCGAAGTCACCGCAACCACTCGAGTGGGTATGCATAAATACAGCTTCAACAAAGCAAAACAAGGTCATGTATTGCTTGATTTGACCTCAGCTATTTATAACTTTGAGAACAAAGTGATTTGGAGCGACATCCGCAAAATAAACGACACCACATTGGTTGCTTACCGTGCAACTAATGGCTGGGCACGTAACCGCCAAATGTATTTTGCCATTGAATTCTCAAAACCTATCGATGACTTTCAATTTTATAATCTAGACAATAATCGTTATCGTTGTATGAATTGTTTAGGAAAAGATAGCAAACACTCTACGATTGAGAATACCGCAGTAAAAATGACAGCGGGTAAAGCAGTTAAGTTTGTTGCAAGCTTTGATAAGCTAGACGAAACGCCGCTACTGGTTAAGGTTGGACTTTCCGCAGTTAGCCGCAAAAATGCATTAGAGAATCTTAAAACTGAAGTGCCAGATTGGGATTTTGACAACGTTCGCGAACATGCCAAGTCTCAGTGGGCAAATTATTTAGATAAAGTCGACGTGGAAGGGACCAAAGCACAAAAGCGGCAGTTCTACACTGCGCTCTATCACGCACTGCAAGCGCCTAATATCTACCAAGATGTCAACGGTCAGTATCGAGGCGTTGATGGTGAAATTCACGACGGCAAAGGCTTCGAGCACTATACCTTATTCTCGTTGTGGGATACCTATCGTGCATTACATCCATTACTCACTTATATCGACCCAGACCGCGTATCCGGCATGATCCAATCTATGCTAGTACATTATCAACAAAGCTATGAAAAAATGTTACCTATTTGGTCGTTCCATGCCCACGAGACATGGACCATGATTGGTTATCATGCGGTTTCTGTCATTGCTGATGCATATCTAAAAGGGATCAGAGATTACGATATTGATTTAGCAGTAGAAGCAATTGAAAACACGGCTAACAACCCAGTGTATGACGCCATCCCAGAATACAAGAAATTTGGCTATGTACCAATGGACGTACTTCCTGAATCAGTTTCCATCACACTTGAGTATGCTTACGATGATTTTGCCATTGCAAGAATGTACGAAGCGATGGGCAATACCAGCAAAGCGAAAGACTATTATCGCCGTGCAATGAGCTATAAAAATGTGTTCAATAAAGAAACCGGTTACATGCAAGGGTTAGATTCAAAAGGAAACTGGGATCCCGAATTTGACCCATTTGAAGCAAAATATATGGGCCCTTACACCGAAGGTAACGCTAAGCAATATAGCTTCTATGTACCGCACGATGTCGCTGGCTTGATTGAATTAATGGGAGGTGATGATGCATTTGAAGCGCGTCTAGATGCACTGTTTGATACCCACCTTTCTGAAGAGATGATCAAAGAGCACGAAGATATTGCAGGTCTGATTGGTAACTATGCCCATGGTAATGAACCTAGTCATCATATTGCCTATCTGTATAACTACGCGGGTAAACCGTGGAGAACCCAAGAGCGCATTCGTCAGATCATGGATACCTTGAGTTCAGACAAACCGGATGGCCTTGCAGGTAATGACGATGTAGGTCAGATGTCTGCTTGGTATATATTCTCAGCGATGGGCTTTTATCCTGTTGCGCCAGGCGACCTAAGCTACGCGATTGGGGCGCCTCAGGTGCCTGAAGTTACGTTGAAACTTGCAAACGGTAAAGCGTTTAAAACCGTTGCGAAAGGTTTCAGTAACGAGAATAAATACGTAAAATCCATTAAATTAAATGGCAAACCACTTAATCGCAGTTATATCACACATAACGACATCATGAATGGCGGTACATTGGAGTATCAAATGTCTAACAAGCCTAATAAGGCATGGGGTCAATCCAAGGCGCAGAGACCGCCTTCATTGTCGGAGTATAAATAATGGTTAAAGCAGGAATGTTTCTTGCCGCTATCACCATCTTTGCAAGTGCGCCGTTTGCACTTGCAAATGATGCCGATAGTGCCGCAGCGCGATTAAAACCGATCGCGTTTCAGTCAGACTTAGCATGGCGTCAATTTCCCCTGCCTGCCGTCTCGCTCAGTAAAACAACTAAAATTGACCATTTTGCATGGCAAGAAATTGATAGCAAAGTAATAGAGCAAATAAGTTATAACGTAGCAAGACTGCTGTATAAGGATATGGAAAGCGCGCCTAAACTACCTACACTCCATATCGTCTTTGAAGACCTAAAAGGAGTTGCATATAAAGAGGGCGATTTTAACGGTGCAATCATCCATATTAGTGCAAATTACATGGAAAACTTTTCAAAATCGCACAGCGAAATAGAATCCGTCGACGAACTCATCGGTATTCTCTATCATGAAATTGCCCATGCTTATCAGCTAGATGATCATAATTACAAGGAAATAGGGCCTATTATTGAGGGAATAGCAGATGTTGTTAGGCTAAAAGCTGGGTATATTCCAGATGACACCCAAAAGCCTGGGGGCACCTATAAAGATGGCTATAAAAATACTGCTTTCTTTATTAATTGGTTATCAAAGCAAAGTAATCGAGACCTGCTTCAGGAAATCAATGCCCAGCTAGACCCACATGATGATATAAAGTGGAATTGGCAATACTTCGAGCAATCAGCAGGTGTTAAATTAGACACAGCTTGGCGGCATTATCAAGCGTCGTTACTTTAACGCAAGGTGAGCTTAGTCTCACCTTTATTTAACATTCACTCTAAACCTCTCTCATTTCCTGCCGATAATCAAAGACAAACCTCTGAGTTTTTGATAAAAATAGTTACAAAGGAATCCAGTTCCTAAATCTATTAATAACAATCGGCCAACAAGTTTATTGTTTGACTGAAGAAAAGAACAAGTTCAACAGGATCATGATGTTTAAAGCGCTAAAGTTCACCACTAAAGTAACCGTAGCAGCCTCCCTTGTGTTAGTGATTGTGCTCGGCTTATTTACCGTAAACAACTTTCTCGTTATGCGAGACCAAACTCAAGCTCGGCTTACCTTGGTTTTACAAGAGATTTCCAGCTCGGTTTCACAGAATATCGCCAATTGGCTCAATGACAGACTTGAAATCGTGGTCTCAATTGCTGATGGACATAGAGCTGATGACTCCACTGAACAGATAAGAAGACGGTTAAAAACCGCAGACACTGCGGGGGATTTCAAAAACGTTTTTATTGGCACGCCAGATGGTACATTTGTGTTGGACGATCCAAGTATCCAACTTCCTGCTGATTTTGATGCGACTAGCCGCCCTTGGTACAAGCTCGCGGAGCAAAAACAAGATACCGCATTTACCGCACCTTATATCGACGTTACCACCAACGAATTCACTATTTCTGCCGTTGTACCGGTGAAACAAGGAGGCCGTTTTGCAGGTGTTGCAGGGGGGGACATAGACATGTCAACCATCACAGAAATTATCAATGAAATTGACTTCTTAGGGTTTGGTTACGGTTTTTTACTTGATGAAAGCGGGAAAATACTCAGTCATCCAGATACTAAACTGAATGACAAGCCGATGTCAGAGCTGTTTGGTGAACGTCTTAAACTAACCCGGGATTTTACAGAACTTGAAATTGATGGTACTGAAAAGCTCGTTTCATTTGTAAAAATGAAAGGCATTAAAAATGTCGACTGGTATCTTGGCGTTGTCATTAATAAAGAAATTGCCTATTCGTCCGTATCTTCTTTTAGAAATATGGCGGCTATCTATATGCTACTTGGCGTGATTGCCATTGTGGTGATGCTGCAACTATTGCTCAAGTATCTGATGCGCCCGATGTACAATCTCAACGCTGCCATCAAAGACATTGCCCAAGGTGAAGGTGACCTTACTCGTAGATTAGTCGTAGAAAACCAAGACGAATTTGGCGAGTTATCCGATTATTTCAACCAATTTATCGACAAAATTCATGCTTCTATTACGCAGGTAAAAAATACTACGGTAACACTTGAAAACGTGGTGAATAGTTTGGTTGCGCAAACGCAAGATACCTTATCTATGTATACAGATCAGTCAAAGCGCACCGATAGCGTCGCGACAGCCATCAACGAGCTTTCTTCAAGTGCACAAGAGATCTCAAACAATGCAACCCATGCTTCAGAACTTGCTAGTAACGCCAACAAGCTTTCTGTTGAAAGCCAACATTCACTCACTCAAAATATCGAAGAAATCGCTTCACTGACACAAAAAATGTCTCAAGCACAAGACACGCTGGATGGATTGGATAAACTCTCAGGCAGCATAGGGCAAGTACTTGAGGTGATTAAAGGAGTTAGCGAACAGACCAACTTACTAGCGTTAAATGCTGCCATTGAAGCCGCTAGGGCTGGTGAGGCTGGACGTGGATTCGCCGTCGTTGCCGACGAAGTAAGGCAATTAGCACAGCGCACGCAAGAGTCAACGCAAGAAATCGAAAGTACCATTGCACAATTACAACAAGGTTCTGCTTCAGCTGTGGCCGTAATGAAAGCGAGTTTAGAAGACTCAGCAAGAAGCGCCGATAGAGCCAATGCTTCAGGTACTAAAATGCAAGAAGTGAGCAATTCGATTGATGCCATAGACGGCGTTAACCATGCAGTTGCCAGCGCCACCCACCAGCAAAACACCGTTATCCAAACATTAGATAGCGACATTCATCATATTAGTGACCTCAGCCTGCAAGGCAGCAATAACCTAACCGCAACCCTTGAAGAGTGTAAGTCATTGAAACTACAGTTCGACGAATTAGAACAAATGGTGCTCAAATTTAGAGTCTAACGCCATCTCACTAGAGCTTAAAAGCCGCTTAACAAAAGCGGCTTTTTTGTGATCCTTTTATGACACAAAACACCTGCAACATCTCATTAACCAACAAAATTCCATTAAAACCAATAAGTTAACTGATTAATGTAATTTCAATGACAGCTGTCACATTTGTGTATTAGTTGCGCAACATGGTTGTCATTTTTCGTAATTAGACTGCACCCAGTTTTTTAGCAACTAGCAATAATTTATAAGGTGTATGCGATGAAGTGCGTTAACCACTTGCTTATAGCAGGTATGCTAGCAACGGCCTCTGCCGGAGCAACAGAATTAAATCAAGCGATGGACAAAAGTGCAGCTATCAATGAATCTGCATTAAAGTCTCAAGGGAAAATCGATGGTATAGCAGATGATATGCAGTCTCGTTTGCAAAAGTTCAAGACGTTGAACAAAGAAATCGACGGCTTATCTGTTTATAACGCTCAATTAGAAAAACAAATCAAAAACCAACTTGAAGAAATGGCAGCAATTAACACCTCTATGGATCAGGTTTCGGTGATCGAGCGTCAAATCACACCTCTCATGATGCGCATGATCACTGGTCTGAAACAGTTCGTTGAATTAGATGTGCCATTCCTTCCCAAAGAGCGTGCTGAGCGTAGTACTCAGTTAACGAACTTGATGGACCGTGCTGATATTTCATCAAGCGAAAAGTTCCGCCGCGTACTTGAAGCTTACCAAGTTGAAGTGGACTACGGACGTACTATCGAAGCTTACACCTCATTGCTTGACGTGAATGGACAAGAACGTGAAGTAGATTTCCTACGAATTGGTCGTCTTGAGCTACTTTATGTCACAAAAGATGGCAGCCAAGCTGGTTTTTGGAACAAAGACAGTAACGCTTTTGAGGCATTACCAGATACCAACATCAGCCAAATCAATAAAGGCATTCGCATCGCACGTAAGCAGTTAGCACCAGACATGTTAACGCTTCCAGTTCAGGCTGCAGAGTAATAGGTGACACCACTATGAAATTCGTACAACAATTCACTAAACACGCTATTTTTGCAACAACCCTTGCGTTAACCGCATCTGCGCATGCTGAACAAGCATTAGATTTAGATTCACTACTTAAAACCTTAGAGCAAGGTCAAACGGCACAAACAGCGCAAAACAAACAACGTGAAGCCGAATTCAAAGCGCAGCAAAACAACCAAATCCAAATGTTGAATGCGTTAACGGGTGAACGTAACCAAGCGTTGGCTAAATCAGAGCGTCTAGAAACTAATTTCGAAGAAAACGAAATTAAACTGGCCAACCTAAGTGACACCCTTAGCAAGCGTATGGGTACATTAAAAGAGCTATTCGGTGTGCTTCAACAAGTAGCTGGCGATAGTTCAAATAAGTTCGCAACTTCAGTTGTGTCAGCTGAAATTAAAGGTCGTGATGATTACATGACTGAGCTTGCGAAAAAGATGGGCTCAACATCGCGTCTAGCATCAATCGAAGACATTGAAAAAGTCTGGTTTGAAATGCAGCGTGAAATGACAGAGCAAGGTAAAGTGTCGCGCTTTAATACCGAAGTTATCGTAGCCGGTGGTGCCAAACAAAACAAAGAAGTGCTTCGCGTCGGTGCATTCAACTTAATCGCAGATGGTAAATACCTGACTTACAACAACGACACACAAACTCTCTCTGAACTGACTCGTCAGCCAGCGTCTCGTTTCACCTCAACAGCGGGAGAATTACAAAATGCGAAGACCGGTTCTGTCGATTTTGCCCTTGACCCAACAGGCGGTTCAATTCTAGGTCTACTAGTGCAAGCGCCAAATACCGAAGAACAAGTACACCAAGGTGGCGCGGTAGGTTATGTGATCCTAGGTGTTGGTTTACTGGCACTACTTATTGCGATTGAGCGTTTTGTATCGCTCATGTTGATGGGCTCTAAAATCAACCGTCAGCTTAAAGATAGCGTTGCCCGTGACGACAACCCATTAGGTCGTGTGATGAAAGTGAAAGAGCAATATCCAGATGTGGCTTATGACACGCTAGAACTGAAGTTAAGCGAAGCAATCCTTCGTGAGATGCCAAAGATCACTCGTAACCTGACTTTAATCAAAATTATTTCAGTCGTAGCACCGCTACTTGGTCTACTCGGTACAGTGACCGGTATGATCAACACCTTCCAAGCTATCACCTTGTTTGGCACGGGCGACCCTAAACTCATGGCTGGTGGTATTTCTCAGGCCCTTGTGACCACCGTACTTGGTCTGGTTGTCGCTATCCCAACCGTATTCCTTTATACACTACTAAACACACGTTCTCGTAACTTGCTCCTTATTCTTCAAGAGCAGAGCGCGGGGATCATTGCAGAGCGTAGCGAGAAAGGAGCGTAATCGTGGTTTTATTGCTTGATGCAATTAACGCTTTACGTGAATTCCTTGATACAGGTGGCCAGGTTCTCCTGGTCATCGGCTTCGTAACCTTCGCCATGTGGCTACTTATTCTCGAGCGCTTCATGTTTGTGTTCGGTAAATACAGAGGCTACAAAAACGAAGTCTTACAAGCTTGGAACTCTCGAAATGAGCGTAACAGTTGGAACGCAGAGCAGATAAGACAAGCAACTATCTCTCGCGTGGGGATCAAACTCAACGCCAACTTACCCTACATCAATGTCATGGTGGCACTGTGTCCTTTACTAGGACTCCTAGGTACGGTAACCGGCATGATTGAAGTATTTGATGTCATGGCGATCACCGGTTCAGGCAGTGCACGCTCTATGGCATCTGGGGTATCAAAAGCAACTATCCCGACAATGGCAGGCATGGTTGGCGCGCTTTCGGGCGTATTTGCATCGACCTACCTTCAGCGTAAAGCCAAGCGTGAAGTTGAGTTGTTAGAAGATAAAATGCTACTAGACCATTAATCGGTCGTGTGAGGAAAGAATTATGAGAGCACCACTTGCAAAAGTATTCCAAGAAGAAGAAGCAGAAGAAATCAACATGACGCCAATGCTGGACGTTGTATTTATCATGCTTATCTTCTTTATTGTAACGGCCTCTTTCGTTAAAGAAGCGGGTATTGATGTTAACCGCCCAGAAGCGGCCACCGCAGTGAAAAAGCAAAGAGCCAATATCCTGGTTGCAATTTCAGATACTGGTGAAATTTGGATTAACAAACGCCAAGTAGACATCCGTGCAGTTCAAGCAAACATCGAACGTCTTAAAGCAGAGAATCCGCAGGGTAGTGTGGTTATTCAAGCTGATAAAAAGGCAACTACTGACACACTAATTAAAGTAATGGATGCATCACGCGCAGCTGGCGCATTTGATGTTTCGATTGCCGCACAGGAGTCATAGGAACATACCATGCGTTACTTAATTGCTTTAGTAATTGCAGGCATAGTTACCTTTTTCCTTTTCTTGGGTATGCAAGCGCTTATCCAAGGAGGGGAAGGAGCAATGACAGATCCTGTAAAAGGACAAGTACTAGATTTCGTCCGTCTTAAAAAAGAAGAGACGGTGGAGAAAAAAGAGCGTAAGCCACAAAAGCCACCAACACCTAAAGAGCCGCCTCCGCCAATGGATGCACCGCAGACACAGAACAACAATCTTGACGCAACAGGCGGCAACTTTGATTTCAGTGCCAATGTGGACGCTGACGTAGATTTGGCGGGTGGTTTGGCGCTTGAGTCCAGTGATGGTGAATACCTGCCAATCGTGAAAGTTGCGCCGGTATATCCAAGACGTGCGTTATCACGCGGAATTGAGGGGTATGTGATTGTTGAGTTCATTGTAACTAAACAAGGTACTGTGAGAAACCCTGTTGTAGTAAGCGCGGAACCGGAATCAATCTTCGACCAAGCAGCGCTTGATGCGGCATTGAAATTTAAATACAAACCTCGTGTAGTAAACGGTGAACCGGTTGAAGTTGCGGGTGTTCAAAATAAGATTTCATTTCAAATTAATGGCTAACCGTCATTAAGGATTGCGATTATGAAAATGTTTAAAAAGATTACTTTATTAAGTGCATTATTTAGCACAGGGTTAATAATGCCAAGTCTCATTTCAGTCTTACCAAATGTTAATTTGGCAACGGCTTATGCTGACTCAGAAACGAAAACCAAGCGAGTGCCTGCATTACGCGAAAAAGTGTATAGCCAACTAGCTCGCGCACAAAAACTCGCAGACGACGGTCAAGTAACTGAAGGCTTAGCAGCGCTTGATTCAGTCAAAGAGCGTTCATCAAGCATGAACAGTTATGAAATAGCCATGATGTATAACTTCTATGGTTTTATTTATTACAACGAGAACAAGCTCGACAAGGCCATAGAATCTTTCAAAGCAGTTATTGCTGAAGAATCTATTCCTGAGTCCCTGCGTCTTTCTACGACATTTAGTTTGGCTCAATTGGCCATGGCAAATAATGATTTTGAAAGTACATTATCATTCCTTGATCAGTGGAAAGAAGTTAATACGCAGGCCCCGAAAAGTAACTTTTATATTTTAAAATCGCAAGCGCAATATCAACTAAAAAAATATAATGATGCGATAAAAAATATAAATACTGCTATTGATTTGGTTGAAGCCGACGGTGAACTACCAAAAGAAAACTGGTTAGTTCTTCAACGTGCGATATATTACTCATTAAATCAGCCGAAAAAAGTAGCGGATGTTTTAGAGAAAATGGTTACTCTTTATGACAAACCACAATACTGGATCCAGCTTGGGGGTATGTACGGTGAAATAGGTGCGGAGAAAAAACAGCTTGCAACATTTGAAACTGCGAAGCAAAGAGGCTTTATAAAATCAAAGTCGGATTATATGCAACTTGCTCAAGTCTATTTAATGAACGCCTTGCCTTTTAAAGCAGCGGAAGCACTCGATAACGGAATAAAAGCAGGTGTCGTTGAAGACAGCGCCAAAAACCTAACTTTTATCGCAGAAGCTTTCGTTCAAGCAAGAGAAGATAAAAAGTCACTACCTTTCTTCCTAGCAGCAACTGAAAAAGTTGAACATGGCAATTTAGATCAGAGACTTGCAGAGATCTACTTAAATCTTGAAAAGTATGATGAAGCCGCAGATCACGCTCGAATTGCTCTCAATAAAGGCGATTTAACGTTTGAGTCTAACGCCTATGTAGCACTTGGAATGGCACAGTTTAACCTGCAAAACTTTGATGCTTCTATATTGGCATTCGAACAAGCTGAAAAGCACAAAAAATCGGCAAACCTTGCTAAACAATGGATTAAATATGTGAAGCGAGAAAAAGTTCATGCTGAAACATTAAAACAAGCTTTATTATAATATTTTATAATCGCAACACCAAAGCCGCCTTCGGGCGGCTTTTTTATTTTTAAAAGTTAAAATTTTTATTGTTAAGATTTAATTACAATCATTTTGTGTAATCTTCGTGTAATAAAGCCCCATTAATTTAGTCACATCATTTAAACACAGTAAAAAAATAATTTTTTAAAAGTCTACTATTGGAGTTAGCAATGGAACTAAAAAACCTCTTCAGAGTCTCTGCAATCGTCGCTGCTATGGCACTTACTGGTTGTGGTGGTGACATCGAAGTTACACCTACTGTAAACGATAACAGCACTAACAATTCAAACAATACAACAAACAATGGCGATTCGGGCGGTGATACAGGTGGCGATACTGGCACAACTAACCCTTGTACAACTCGCGCTGTAGGAAGCACTGAAGTTCAAGGTACGTTCCAAGCACCACACTGTGTATACGGCACTGACTTTGCTTCTAAATCACTAGAAGTACAAGCTGATGTGACATTCAAAAAACTTGAGAATGGTGGCGCTCACGTATTCAAAGGTGCACTTTTAATCGGTAAAGATTGTAACACATCAACAGGTTGTACAATCGAGGCAAACGGTCCAACACTAACTGTAGAGCCAGGTGCAGTAATGGCATTCACTTCTGGTGAGTCAGTGGTTCGTATCGCGCGTGGTGCGAAAATCAACGCAGTTGGTACTGCAGCTGAGCCAATTCGTTTCACTTCAGCAGCAGAATTTGACGCATTTAACCTAGCAGGTATCGGTCCACAGTTTGCTGACTGGGGTGGTATCATGGTTAACGGTTTTGGTATCACAAACGAATGTACTGATGCAGAGCGCGATGGCAACCTTTGTAATGCAGATTCTGAAGGTGTAACAAGCTACTATGGCGGTAAAAACAATGCAGATAGCAGCGGTCAAATCAAATATGCGCACATTTGGTATGCAGGTTCTGGTCCTCGTGATGGCGGCCCTGGGGACGACTTAAACTCACTAACACTAAATGCTGTGGGTTCTGGTTCAAGCTTCGAATTCCTTCACATTCACCAAGGTTTTGACGATGGTATCGAATTCTTCGGTGGTGCTGCAAACATCAAAAATATCGTAGTAACAGATACTCAAGATGATGGTATCGACGTTGATGCGGGATGGCAGGGTAAAGGTCAGTTTATTGTTGTTAAACACGGTACGATTCAAACAAAGCGTGACGTTACTTATGCTGATGATAACGGCGACGCGGTACTGATCCCAGCTGGTACAGAAGGCTTCATGGGTAATAACGGTTTTGAAACCGATGGTGAAAAAGCAGCAGGTCCTGATTATAGTCAAGCACCGGCATCTACGCTTAACTTTGCGAACGTAACTGTATTAACAACTGATGGTAACTCTATTCGCGACAATGGTGCATCACAAGGTATGAAGTTTGACGATGCAATCCGTGGTATGTACTACAACACGCTAATCGTAAAAGCTGAAGCTTCAAATGGCACCGAATGTCTAGAATTCAAAGACCCAGATGCAGCGGCAAACGCTGAAGCTGATACGCTTAATTATGTAAGCTCTGTACTTGCTTGTGCAGCGAACTTTAAAAATGGTTCTGAGCCATTACCTGCAGGTGAAGGTAAAGAAGACTGGTTTGTTAACGCAGGTTCTAACCAAATTCTAAACGGTGCAGCTGACGTACTTGCAGCAGACGGCTTCTCAACAAATTCAAGCTCTACCGCTATCACTGTAGAAGCAAACGACCTAAGCAGCCTAAATGATAACTTCTTCACGACTGTTGATTACATTGGTGCGGTATCTGATAAAGATACATCTTCTGAATGGTATCAGTGGGTTAAGAAAGCAATTGAGGCTTCAAACGCTGACTAATTATCCGTAATGACCTTAGTTATTACAATTAAGGCGCAGTCATTGCGCCTTTTTTATGATTTTTGGCAGGATTGCATATGGATACTCAAATGAAATTTAAAAAAGTTGCTTTAGCCATCAGTACGGCACTCACAGTCGCAACTTCTCTACCAAGCGTTGCAGAAGAAGAACAGGCAATCGAAGAAGTTGTTGCGGTAGGTACTCGTTTGCAAGGTAGTGCTGCGGCGGTAATTGAAGAACGTAAAAACCAAGCCTTCGTTGCGGATATCTTAGGCGCAGAGCAGCTATCTAGAACAGGTGATAGTGATGCAGCATCCGCGCTACGTCGTGTTACCGGTCTTACGTTAGTTGATGGCAAGTTTATCTATGTTCGTGGTCTAGGTGAGCGTTACTCAAGTGCTCGCCTGAATGGTGCCGCAGTACCGAGCCCGGACTTAACCCGAAACGTTATTCCACTCGATATTTTTCCAGCGAGCATTATTGAAAGTCTAGCGGTACAAAAAGCTTATTCTCCGTCAATGCCTGCTGCATTCGGTGGTGGTAACATCGATATCCGTACTAAGTCTGTACCATCGGAGTTCACCGCGGGTATTGAGGTAGGTATTGGCCAAAACTTTAATTCTGATAAAGGCTTTACCTACAGCGGAACCACGGAAGGTATACCTCAAGTACTACAAGATGCAGTTGTAAGATATCGTGGTAACTTTGACATCGGTGAAGTTGTAGACAAAAACGGTTTCAAGGATAAAGACGGGCTAACACGTGCGGATCAAGCAATTGACGTGATCAAAGGTTTTGTGTCATCACTTCCTCGCGATATTCAAGTCAAAGAAGAGTCCCTAGATCCAAACTTTGATGTAAAAGCCAACATTGGCAATAGTTTCCAAGAAGATTGGTTAGGCGGCACGGTAGGCTTTATGCTTGCGGGTTCCTATGACAACGATTGGAATTATAGCGACCGCACGACGGGCGTTATTGACGACACATTAGCTGAAAACTGTACTTCAAAACTAGAAACCGCAGAAGACACAGCCAATTCCTGTTATGTGACACTTAAAGAATCTAAAGTAACGACTGAGACTGAACGCCTAAATGGTGTATTCAATATCGGTTACCGCTTAGATCAGCATAGCATTACTTATTCTAAGATTTATCTCGAAGATAACGAAACCGAATCAGAGTTTTCCGTGTTACAAAGCCCTAACGGTAGTACCGTTAGAACTATCGCGGGAACAGGCGCGGCACAACGTTCACATCAGTTTGATTACGAAGAACGCACATTGGATATCGACCAAGTGATTGGTCAACACACGTTCCTCGATTATTGGGGGATTGGCTTTGACTGGCAGTATACAGAGTCAAAAGCGCAAACCGATATTCCAACAGAAATCGACTTTAAGTTTATTGATAACTATAACGAAGACGGTTCTTATAAAAACTCCATCGTTACCGGTGATGATAACCGTATAACGTACGCTTTTACAGACATGGAAGACAACGTTAAGTCTTACAGCGGCAATGTCACCTTACCGTTAACCTTCGAGGGCATAGAAATTACCCTTAAAGGTGGTTATGACTTTATGGATAGAGCGCGTGTTTACAATACCAGTAACTTCGTTGTAAATAACAAAAGTGGCATATCCATCCCAGTAAACTTCGATGAATCTGAGATCTATGGATTATCGGGTTATCTTGACGATGAATTTTTGAACAACAACACTTTCTTGTTGACCTTCAACGAACCTCAAGCACCAGCGGCAGACGATTATATCGCGGCTCAAAAGATTGATGCGGGCTATGGTGAATTTGATATCTTCTTCGACAATACTTGGCGTATTAGTGGTGGTATTCGTTACGAAGACTTTAAACAAGTGTCACTTGCAACATCGAGTCTAATCTTCGACCGCATAACGATGGAAACGATTTACGACGAGGAGCGTATTTTAGCCGGTACCGTTAACGAAGATAACTTCTTTAACGCACTATCGCTAACGTACCTTTCAGACGGTAACTATCAAGTACGTTTTGGTTATGGTGAAACCACTGTACGTCCAGACTTACGTGAGTTAGTACCGGTTGCCTACTATGATCCATTAACCGATATCCGCACCTTCGGTGTAGCTGGCCTTAAGAGTAGCGACCTGAAAAACTATGACGCGCGCTTTGAATACTATATGGATAATGGCGATAACTTCTCAGTTGCGGCATTCTATAAAGATATTACAGCGCCAATAGAAACTATCTTGCGCGTTGGTGATGAAGACTATACAGCAACCTTCGTAAACGGTGAGGAAGGTGAAGTCTACGGTATTGAAGCCGAATGGTTATACGACTTATCGGGTCTTGCAAGTGGCTTCTTTACGTCAGGTAACATCACCCTGAGTGATTCTGAAGTATCGATAGATCCTGCTCGTGCTGGTAACTTAACCAACCCAACGAAGCGTATGACGGGTCACTCAGAGTATGTAGTTAATATGCAATTAAACTATGACTCGGCTGATGGTCAACACAGTGGTTCATTAGTGTATAACGTCTTTGGTGAGCGTATTTTGGCTTCAGGGATCGGCGGTAGAGATGATGCTTATGAGCAACCATTCCACTCACTTGACCTAGTATATACTTGGTATCCTGACTTTAACTCTAAAGTTAAATTTAAAGTCAAGAACTTGCTAAATGAAGATCAAGAAGTAACTCAATCTGACGTAGTGGTGCGACAAAAAGATGTCGGTACCTCTGTTAGCCTGAGCTACAGCTACGAGTTCTAAAGAACAACTAAGCTTTAACCAAAGCCAAGGTCGCCTTGGCTTTTTTGATCTTTATCAATCTTCGAGATATTTTTTCCCACTAATTCATTATTTCATGGACTAAGTTCTGTAACTTTGTGTATAGTTGGTCTATATATAAAAATATATCCAAATACTTCAGTAGGTTACTAGGTTGTTAATATACTTGTCATATTTAACCAGTAACATTATTTAAGAGCTTTAAAAACAAAACCATAGCTCGTTTCGTACCGAGTTCTTGTTGACGCAAATGCGTTTAATTAGGACAACCTTTACATGTTGTATCCAAACCCCGCCATGCGGGGTTTTTTATTTATTAAAATCCTAATTTCTAGCTAGTCCACCGCGTATTCTTTTGCTATGGTAGCCATCTAGACATACGACTCACGCAATGATCCGTATAATCAAGAATTAAGGCACATAACATGAAAAAAGTAGGACTCGTCGGCTGGCGTGGAATGGTTGGCTCCGTGCTAATGGAGCGTATGCAGCAAGAAAATGACTTTGATGTCATTGATCCACACTTCTTTACTACCTCACAAGCAGGTCAACTCGGCCCCGTTGTTAAAGGCGGTGGTGAACCAAAGCCGCTTCAAGACGCAAGCGATATTCAATCGCTTAGCGAAATGGATATTATCATTTCCTGCCAAGGCGGAGATTATACCAAATCTGTATATCCTTCATTGCGTGAACAGGGCTGGGAAGGCTATTGGATAGATGCAGCCTCAGCACTGAGAATGGAAAAAGACAGTATTATTGTGCTTGACCCTGTCAACAAAGATGTCATTCAACAAGGTCTTGAACAAGGCGTAAAAACCTTTGTCGGTGGTAATTGCACGGTTTCTCTTATGCTACTTGCGCTTGGTGGTTTATTCGAGCAAGACTTAATAGAGTGGGTGAGCCCAATGACCTATCAAGCGGCATCAGGTGCAGGCGCGAGAAATATGCGTGAACTCATCACTCAAATGGGTGAGATCCACAGCTCGGTTAAAGCACAACTCGACGACCCAAGTTCGGCCATCTTAGAAATCGATAAGATAGTGGCAGAAAAAATCAAAGATGAATCTTTACCACAAGATCAATTTGGTGTGCCGTTAGCCGGCAGCTTAATTCCATGGATTGACGTTCCAATGCCGTCTGGTCAAAGTAAAGAAGAGTGGAAAGCACAAGTAGAAGCAAACAAAATCCTTGGCTCGTCAAAACAGCCTATTCCTATCGACGGATTGTGCGTACGAATTGGCGCGATGCGCTGTCATTCACAAGCGCTCACCATCAAGTTACGTGAAAATCGAAGCGTCGAAGAAATAGAGGAAATTCTAGCGGCACATAATGAATGGGTTCGCGTCATTCCAAATGAGCGTGATATTACGGCAAAAGAGCTAACTCCGGTAAATGTTACTGGCACACTGAGTATTCCTGTAGGCAGGATAAGAAAGCTCACAATGGGTGAAAAATATATCAGTGCATTTACTGTTGGTGATCAACTTTTATGGGGGGCGGCAGAGCCACTTCGTAGAATGTTAAGGATCATTACAGGTTAATTTCTAAAGGCGCCTTCGGCGCCTTTTGTTTTTTTAATCGATGACTTTTGTAAGACCGATTAAGGCGTTTTCACTCTCACCATCGTGGCATTTAATGTTCCCGCCATCTCTGTTTTCAATAACAAGGCTATACACAGTACGATACTTTTCACCTTCACGGATAGCATCCAGTACAGGCCCTAACAGATAGTGCTGTTCTGGATAGATCACAACAGGCTCAAGGTCGAAACCAGACTCACGCTCAAACCTTACTTCATAACGGTTGTCACCTTTTGAGTAAAGGTCGTACACGATGCCTTTACACGTAAATATGACTGCATATGACTTTAATGAGATAAGCGCAAGGCTCACTAACATTAGTTTGATAAATCCTTTCATACATTCCTCTATTTAATTTTGACGCCAATACCATTATTAGCAACAAGAAAGTAGCAACACTACATTACCATTTGTTTTCAGAAAAATTACTTCAAGTAACATTTATCAAATCCTTACTGCCTCAAAACGCTAAATCTATCACGATGTTTGTTACAAAATATCTCACCTTAATTTTGTTGGACTATAGTTACCTTGATTAAACAATAATCTACGCTCGCGCTACGGAGAGACGAATGGGTATTTTGAAAAGATTTTCGATTATGCAGCTCACGATGATAAGTTCTTTCTCACTGCTTGCATTTTTACTATTTTTAGTTGGCAAAAACGTTTTGAATAATTGGAGAGAGTACAACGCCGCTGAACAAAATATCAATTACGTCGTTTTACTCGACGCCATAGAAAAAGTGGCGCACCACCACGCAGTAGAACGTGGTTTAACAGCTGGTTTCCTTGGTGATCCAAGTAGTGATAACAAACGAAAGGTCGAGGCGCAACGCGAAATTGCTGATCAAACGATATTCACGTTAAAGTCAATTAACAATGCGCAGTTTCTGAAAGATAAAAACGTACAAAAATGGTTACCGTATATTTTTGAAGTGGAAGCCAATAAGAACCGCGTAAGAGGTGAGGTCGACAGGAAAAATGGCAGTAATGCTTTTGCTTACTACAGCAAACTTAATCAAGTTTCATTAAACACAGCAGCAAAAATTCAAGCCTACGTATCAGATAGAACCCTATCTTCTGAACTTTCTATTGCTTTCCTTATTGCCCAAAGTAAAGAGCGCCTTGGACAGATCCGTGGCAAAGTGAATGGTGTGCTTGCGAAAAAAGCAATGTCAAACACCCTAAAAGACGATATAAAATACTATCGCCAACAGCTAGAGATGTCATTGCATCAACTGGAGACCGCCCTAGAAGGTACAGGCCAAAGCAATATACAAACTATTTTATCTTCAAGCGAGGCAAAAGCGTTTAATCGAATACTTGATACTCTTGAAAGCCAAGTAGAAATTGACTTTAACCGCTTACCTTCAAGTGCCGAGTGGTTCTCTGCAGCGACAAGTTTGATCGGTAAATTCAAGACAAAACTCGATTCCGTGTGGGAAATGACAATTAAAGATAGCCAAAAGAATAAATCAAATATCGCATTTGAAAGTATCTTAATGTTTGCGATTTTTGTCGTCGTTCTCAGCTTTATCGCGCTTATCAACTTTCACCTCATTCGCTCTTTGCGCTCGGAGCTTTCACAATTAACGAGCATATTAAAACGCGTAGCTGAAGAGGGCGACTTAACTTTAGATATGCGCCTAAACACTCGCGACGAACTTGGGCAAATCTCTGAGTCAATTTACAATACGATTTATGCATTTAAAGATTTAATGGTTGGTTTAGCTAAGTCCGTACAGGTTGGTACAAGGCTTGGCGAAAAAATGCATTTAGCAGCCTCTAACGTCAATGAGGATGCACAAAAAACCCAAGGCATGGCATCTTCCATTGCGGTTGCAATAGAAGAAATGGCCGCAACCAGCCAAGAAATTGCAAAACTCGCGCAAGATACGCTGGATGCCAGCGACCAACTTAACATCGAATCACAGCAGTTACTTGCAGACAACCAAAAAAACTTAGACACCATGAAAGCCCTCTCGACGAGTATGAACGCCGTCGACGAGATGGCCGCCAGTATGGAAAAGCAGGTATCTGAAATAAACACTATCTTGGATTCAATTCGCAGTGTTGCCGAACAAACTAACCTGCTAGCACTCAATGCCGCAATTGAAGCAGCCCGTGCAGGCGAGCATGGCCGCGGCTTTGCTGTTGTAGCCGACGAAGTGCGAGGACTTGCAAACAACAGTAAACAATCTTCAGAGCAAATTTCCACACTGTTACTTAGCTTGTCAGAAATAAGCCAATGCGTTGTAAAATCAATCAGAGAAAACACACTGCTCACACAAAATACCATGAACGAAGTAGAAGAAACGCGTAAAGTATCACTCAGAGTAAACGAACACAGTTCGCATGTTGAAAAACTCACGACTTCGGTTGCCACAGCAGCTTGCGAACAGTCTGAAGTGGCCGCCGATATATCACAAAATACCGATGCTGTACTTGACGCTGCAAACCATGAATTAGATACATCGAAAGCGTTAAATGAATTGTTTAAAGATATGAAACTAAACAGCGATACGCTACAACGTACAATGGATATATTTAAAATTGATAAGAGCTAGCACCATATGAATATTCGAGAGTTCAACGAGAACGATTACGCAAGAGTTTTGGAGATCTATTCAAAATCTAAGCTAGATGAGCTTCGTTTTGAGAAGAAAGCATTTAAGCTCTTGCCTCTAGAGAATGATAAAAAGAGATTGTCTGCGCTTAGGGAATCAAAGATATACGTTTTTGATGATGGGAATATTCTTGGGTTTGGAGCAATATTTGGGTCAGAGATTAGGGCACTATTTGTTTGCCCTAGTGCTAGAGGAAACGGAATCGGAAGAAAAATACTTGAATTCCTTTTGTCACAAATATGCGGCAAGGCGAACCTTTTTGTCGCCAAGACAAATGAGCCTGCAAAGGAGTTATACAAGGCATACGGATTCGAAGTGTCTGATGAATTTCTCGCTGAATATAATGGCGAGTCAGTGTATGCGAATGAAATGGTTCGTATAAAAGGGCAGTACTAGCAAGACGAAGTTATATGAACTTCAGATAGCTCGAACGTGTACTTTGGCTTTTCCGGCAATTCAGGAGGGGATGGTGGAGATGGCGGAAGTTGTTAATGCCAGCAATCATATATGGCTACCAGTCAAGGAATTCATGTATAAGCTTTTTATTAATCGAAATACGGGCAAAAAATCGCAACTTCAACTTAGGTGTTTTTCACTCAAAAACATTAAGAAATGGACAGAGAGGCAGAAAAGAATCAATGTTTAAGTTCACTATTCTTTTTTGCTCCCGAAATAGGTAATAAGCATAGTATTCCACTGCTTAAGACTTAACAAGAGGTTGTGTTTTTAGCAAAGTCATTTTGGTAGGTTAGCGAGAAGGATTGATAGGCTATCTGGAGCAGTGACATTTTGCGATGGTAATAATGAGTTTCAGCATCTAATTCTAGAACAACCAAAACCCATCATATAAAACAATAAACTAAACCTTATCCAAGCCAATATTGGCCAAAAAGTTGAGGTAATTCAGCCTTTAACTGTTTTGGCTTATTTTTAAACTTTTTACCTTGCGGCGGAAAGTTCACAACACTGTGATACGGAAGTTCGTCTTGATTTTTTTCTTCAAAAAGCAACCCTGCAACTAAATCTAATTCGTCAATAAACGGATAGGGCAAATCATTTTTATTGGGAATAGCAAACTTATTGGCTAGTTCGTCTGGTTCCGCAGTGAGTACGCTTACCGCTTCAGGGCCGCGACTGATGATCCAATTACAAAAATCTAAGAAGTCATATTCGCTATTACAGCCAGCAATCACGTAGGCCACTTTCCAGTTATCCCAATGCCACAGTGCTCTTAGTTCTTTGGTATATAATGCATCGAACTGAGCAATTTCTTCTGAACTTAGCGGTGATAAACGCGTTTTTAAATATTCATTATCGTTTGAATGATCGGGGGCGGTGACAAGCTGCCAGAAGCGTTCGAGTTCCATGTGCATAATCTAACTTGATAAAAACGAGATTATAGCCAGTAACCTAATGAGAGTAAATCGAAGCCGCCATGCAAAATAACTGCAGCGGGTTGTACGTAATACAATGTACTCACCCGCGCAAAAAGATAACAGCGACAGCTAAAAGGTAAGTAGTTCTATCCTTTCAGTGCTTTGTCACCACGGCCAATACCTACCGCGCCAGAGCGCACAAGTTCAATAATGTCGCTTTCGTGACGTAATAGATCCAAGAAAGATTCAAGACGGTCGGCTGAGCTTACCATCTGCAATATATAACTTTGCTTGCCCATATCTATAATGCTGGCTTGGAACACCTCAGCAACACGATTGATAGCGGCTCGTGTTACTTCGTCTCGGGCATAGACTTTTACCAGTAGCAGCTCTCTTTCAATGTGCTGCATATCAGTTAAATCTATGACCTTAAGCACATCCACCAACTTGTTAACTTGCTTCGTGATTTGTTCAACAATGCGGTCATCGCCTTGGGTCGTGATGGTAATACGAGATAGCGTTTTGTCTGCGGTTGTACCCACTGTTAAGCTGTCAATGTTGTACGCACGTTGAGAAAATAAACCCACAATACGAGAAAGAGAGCCAGGTTCATTCTCTAATAAAATCGATAGTATTCTTCTCATTATGCTTTTACTCCTTTTTTCAACCACATCTCGTCTATCGCACCTTGCTTAATTTGCATTGGATACACATGTTCAGACTCATCGACCAAAATATCTAAAAATACAAGTCGGTCTTTAATCGACATTGCTTTTTCCAGCGCCGCATCAAGTTGCTCAGGTTTATCAACCCGAATACCGATATGACCATAACTCTCGGCAAGCGCAACAAAATCAGGCAGTGATTCCATATAAGAGCTTGCGTGACGTCCCTCATACATCATGTCTTGCCATTGACGTACCATACCAAGCGAGCGGTTATTTAACGAGATGACTTTGACGGCAAGGCCGTATTGCAAACAGGTTGAAAGCTCCTGAATATTCATTTGGATAGAGCCATCCCCAGTTATGCACAATACTTCGCTTTGCGGGAATGCCATTTTTACGCCCATCGCTGCGGGTAAGCCAAACCCCATGGTGCCAAGACCGCCTGAATTGATCCATTGACGAGGTGATTTAAACGGATAGTACTGCGCTGCAAACATTTGGTGTTGTCCTACATCCGAGCAAACATACGCGTCACCGCTGGTCATTTGGTATAGCTTTTCGATAACCGTTTGCGGCTTAATTTTTTCTACACCCGCAGTAAACGACAAGCATTTCTGAGCACGCCATGTGGTAATTGCTTGCCACCAATCTTCTTGTGCAGCGCGGTCGATGCGCTTCTCGCTTTTTTCGATACCGCGTAGCAATTGCTCCATCACCGTATCTAAGCAGCCCACAACTGGAATATGCGCTTGAATGGTCTTAGAAATTGAAGTTGGATCCACATCAACGTGAACAATTTTGGCATCCGGACAAAACTTCTTAACGTTATTAGTCACACGGTCATCAAAACGCGCACCTAACGCTAGGATAACATCGGCATTCGCCATCGCCTTATTCGCTTCGAGACTACCGTGCATCCCTAACATGCCAATAAAGTTAGGGTGTGTGCCACTGATCCCGCCAAGACCCATTAGGGTATTGGTGATAGGCGCGTTTAGTTTCTCAACCAGCTCAGTTAGTTTTTCTGAGGTATTCGAAAGAATAATGCCGCCGCCAGAATAGATAACCAAACGCTTCGCTTCAATAATGGCTTCAACCGCTTTGCGGATCTGCTTGGAATGCCCCTTTACACTTGGGTTGTAAGTACGCATATCAATCTGTTCAGGCATCTGATAATCGAATTTAAGCGCAGGGTTCAAAATATCTTTTGGCAACTCAACCACAACTGGTCCCGGTCTACCAGAGTTGGCTAGATAAAATGCCTTAGCTAACACTTCTGGGATTTTTGTCGCATCGCGGCAGTTAAAACTGTGTTTAACGATAGGACGAGAGCAACCAACTATATCCGTCTCTTGAAATGCATCATCGCCGATTAGGTTTGAAGGTACTTGCCCTGAAAGTACAACCATTGGGATTGAATCCATATAAGCGGTCGCGATCCCTGTAATGCAGTTAGTAGCACCAGGGCCACTGGTCGCAAGGACGACACCAACATCTCCCGTTGCTCTGGCATAACCGTCGGCCATGTGGGTCGCTGCTTGCTCATGTCTAACTAAGATATGCTCAATATCTGATTGCTGAAACAACGCATCATATAAATCAAGAACCGATCCGCCGGGATAGCCAAATATGTATTTTACTTTTAATGCGCTCAATGCTTTTACTACTAGCTCGGAGCCGTTGTATTGCTCTGCCATTACCTCATTCCTCGTTGACTGTGCGTGCCTGTTATATTTCTAAAATCAAAAAAAAACCCCGCGGGTTGCGGGGTTTGAGTATTTCTTTCAAGTAATAGCTCCCCGCTGAACTCTATGAAGAGACCAGTACCACCACGAGAACGATTAGTTGAAAGAAATTTGTCATTATTTTGCCTTTAAGTTGATTCAAAGTTAGCCTACACAGTATTAGATATAAATTCCACTATTCTACATTTCAATTGTTGAAATATTACATTTCAGTTTAAAACTAACCACCAATTAGATTTTTTATTTAGTAGCACTTATTACGGGAACGAAGCGATAAAAATGCTAAACTTAAAGCTCAATTGTACTGGGGTCTCTTAGATGAATATTTTTAAACTAAGCATATTGGCATCGGCCACACTGCTATCAAGTACGGCGCAAGCTCAGGTAATCTATAAAGATCAGGTTATCTATTGGCAGGAGAAAAAGCTCGGTCGCACGCTGAGTGAGTACGAGCGAAAAATTGCGCTTGAGCAATTCACCAAAACAAAGCCTATTGCCAGCCAAATAAAAACACCTTATGCAATTAAAAACGTGCACCTTGGCAATACTAAGTTAGCCAAACAATTTGCAATGGGTACAGCGCAAGCACTTAATGAAGCCAAAATTCTTGCGATATTAGTCGACTTTCCGGATTTGCCTAACGACCAAAACCGACTAAACCCAAGTGATACGGATATGTACTACTCGAGTTATCCCGCGTCTCACTACCAATCATTATTGTATTCGGATAGTGGCTATAACGGACCAAACAATGAAACGTTACAATCAGCTACCCAGTTTTATCAAGCGGCCTCAGGCGGTAGCTTTAAAGTAACTGGCAATGCATTTGGTTGGGTAAGAGCCTCTCAAAATGCAGCGTACTACGGCAAGCAAGAAGGCGATACCCGAGATTTAAGACCGGAAGAGTTAGTGTTTGAAGCTGTAAGCAAAGCTGTAACTCAATTTAATATCGACTTATCTGAGTACGATAAAACAGATTTGAACGACATAGATGGTGATGGCAACCGCCTTGAACCTGACGGTATTATTGATCATGTCATGTTATTTCATTCAAGTATTGGTCAAGAAGCAGGTGGCGGCGTATTAGATACTGACGCAATTTGGTCACATCGCTTCTTCGTATTTGATGAAAACAACCAACCAAAGGCAATTCCAGATACCGCCTACAAGGTTTATAACTACACCATTAATCCTATCGATGCTGCAATTGGCGTGGTTGTCCATGAGTTTGGTCATGACCTCGGATTACCGGACGAATACGATTTAAATTCCAATGACATAGGTGAACCCGTTGCGCTTTGGTCAGTCATGTCTTCAGGCAGTTACTTAGGTCAATTAAGTGGCTCGCAACCAACCCAATTCTCCCCTAAAAGCCTTGAGTTTTTACAACAAAATTACGCAGGTAATTGGTTAAAGCAAGTTGAGTACACGTTTGATGATTTGAGTACAGAACAAACGGTAACACTCACGGATATTGGAGTGAACAATGGTACTACGAATCAAATAAAAATAAATCTGCCTGCGCAACTAGAAGAATTCATAATGCCACTTGATGGGAATTATCACTATTACTCCGGAGAAGACGACAAACTCAATAATCAAGCAAGTTTTACCTTAAGCTTACCTAACGCAAGTCAAATTTTATTATCCATGCTTGCAAATTATAGTATCGAGCTTAACTACGATATTTTCCAAGTGGCAGTAAATGGACAGCCAATAGCGGGAAATACAACAAAATCAAACCACCCAAATTACTCCAATATCACTCACTACATGGATGGCGAGTCGTCTGCTTTCGGCGCCAATCCAATTACGCTAGAGTTTGATATCTCAGCGTACCGAGGGCAAACTGTCACCGTAACATTCGTTTATCAAACTGACGATTTTGAAACACTTAAAGGGGTATTACTAGATAATATCTCAGTGACAGCGGATGGTACGCAAATTTATACCAATACCGCAGAGCCAACAAACGACTTAGTCTACAACGGTTTTCGTAAAATCTCCGGCTACAGAGCTAAGCCTAGTAACGCTTACTATGCGCATTTACGCTCATTTAGAGGGTTAGATGCTGGTTTGTCTTTGTCTGGTTATAATTCGGGTGTGTTGATGTGGTACAGCAACGATGGGCAAAGCAATAATTCTACTTCGTTACACCCCGGTTCTGGCGATATGTTGGTGATTGACCAAGACCAAAACCCAATTTTCAAAGCCGACGGCACAACACCTGCAACGAGTATTATTCAGGTCAAAGATGCAACACTGCGTTTAGATACTCAAAAAGCAGGTCTTGGCGATCAACATCTAACGCCAATCAGCACGTTTGATGATACTCAGGATTACACCTTCTCAATCCAAAAGGAATCAGGTGTTAATTTGCCAGGTTTTGGTGTTCAACTTAGATTGAACACCATAGAAGAAGATGCAAGCAGTGCACAAGTTGGTGTAGTTTATCTCAGTGATCCTCAAATCACTCAAGTACAATCGCAAAACACCGTTAAGTTCAATGTCAAAGGCTTAGCTTTAAACGAATCAGATAGCTTTTTGTGGAACTTTGGTGATGGTCAAACAAGTAAAGCGCTTTCACCTGTTCATAACTATCAAGATATTGGCAACTATACGGTAATGTTCACACGCACCAAAGCAGATGGGAGCAGCTCAGCGTTGAGCTCAAATGTCAGCGTTGGTAATGTCGAGCCGGTCCCACTTACAGTCGGTGATATCAAAGCGACCGCAGTAGGGCAAGGCTTTGTCTTCAATGCCGAAATCATCGGTGGCAAAGCGCCTTATGTGCTTGAGTGGAGCTTCGGTGACGGGGCAACCGCGACATCAAACTCAGTCGAACATATCTATGAGCTAAGCGGCACGTATACAGTAATGCTTAATGTGAAAGATGCCGAAGGTGAGGCGGTAGCTAAATCAACCTCAGTGACAGTCGTAGTACCGCTTAGCATAGAAGCAACAGCGACCACATCTAACTTACGAGCAAGCTTTGTCGCAACTGCTACTGGTGGTGATGGTAACTATCAAGCTAATTGGGATTTCGGTGATGGCACGCAAGGCTCTGGTTTAACTACAACACATAGTTACACTCAAGCGGGCACATATAATGTCGTGTTAACGCTGTCGGATGGCGCAGATCAAAGCACTAAAGGCACTGTCGAGATCACAGTAACGGCCCCAACAACAACGCCGACGGATTCTGGTGATAGTGGATCGTCTGGAGGTAGTATCGGGTGGTTTGCGTTAATTGGTGGGATTCTAGTGGGGTTAAGAAGAAGGTGGTGCTAACGCACCACCCAAAGATTAAATCAAGCGTTAAGAATTAAAGGCGCTCAATTACCGCCTGTGTGAAATCAGTAGTGCCGTGGCTACCACCAAGATCGCGAGTTGTACGGTCGCCGTTCTTAATAACGTCAGCCACTGCACTGCGGATTCTTTCCGCTTTATCAGCTTCGCCTAAGTACTCAAGCATTTGAATTGACGCAAGAATAACAGAAGTTGGGTTTGCAAGGTTTTTGCCTGCGATGTCTGGTGCACTACCGTGAACAGCCTCAAAGATTGCAGCATCAGTACCAATGTTTGCACCTGGTGCCATACCAAGACCACCGACAAGACCCGCACAAAGATCTGAAAGGATGTCACCGAATAGGTTTGTTGTTACGATCACATCAAACTCTTCAGGTGTCATTACTAATTTCATACAAGTAGCATCAACGATCATTTCTGCTGATTCAATTTCAGGATAACGCTCACCCACTTCACGAGCAACTTTAAGGAATAGACCTGAAGTTGATTTTAGGATGTTCGCTTTGTGAACCGCAGTTACTTTTTTACGGCCTTCACGCTTTGCTAACTCATAAGCGAAAGTTACGATCTTTTCAGCACCTTCGCGAGTGATCTTTGACATTGCTTCCGCTTCGTTGCCATCTTCAGAAACAACTTGACCAAGGCCTGAGTACATACCTTGCGTGTTTTCACGTACTGTAATGATATCAATGTCATCGTAACGTGCTTTAGTACCTTCAAATGACTTAACTGGACGAACGTTTGCGTAAAGGCCAAAATGCTTACGCAATGTCACGTTGATTGAAGTGAAACCTTCGCCAACAGGTGTAGTTAGTGGGCCCTTTAGCGTGATTTTGTTACGCTCAATTGCTTCTAGCGTTGCTGCTGGAAGTAATTCACCTGTTTTTTCTAAAGCAGCCAAACCTGCGTCTACGTATTCATATTCATAGTCGCAACCTACGGCTTTTAAGATCTCGATTGCTGAATCGATGATGCTAGGGCCAATGCCGTCGCCACGGATAACTGTGATGGTTTGCTGTGCCATGTTTTTTCCTTTATCAAAAGTTGGAATACACCCGAGAAGAATTGCAGACTAAGTTTAGTAGAAATTAACAAAGGTGTACGTTCGCTTGTTTAAGCCGCGTTTTATAGCAATTAATTAGGTCTTATTCCAGTATGGAATGAAAAAATGACATACATATCATTTATGCTTGTTATTGATAGTATTTATAGAATAAATATCAGGCAATAGATGAGTAAAATCCAGTCTCTTGTAGCGCTAAATCAAACTTTTGTGCGGTAACAAAACGACTTTCGCCTAATACGTCATCCACTAATTGTTTTTGCCATGCAGTCAGCACAAAATTGGGGGATATCACTTTAAGTGCAATCAATTTAATAAAAATGAACAGCTTGCACTGCGCATTGGTCTGGGACTTTTTTAACGTTTCGCTCTCGAGCATTGTCTTATGAAGAATGCTTTTTTCAAAGTACTGCTGATTAAAGTCTAGGTATTTATCTTTTGCAATCGCGCGAATCCCAAATAGGTTTGCAATTGATACTAGTTCTTCCGAATACTCACGAGAATGGAGTGCAGTGGTATGTTGGATCTCTACCCCTTGTTTAGTCACCAAAAATACAATAACCGCTGCAAATGGTGATAACAAACGCTCAAATTTTTCACCATAACTTTCACCAACATATAAGGTGATGATTTGACTAATTATGCCATATTTATGCACGATATCTTCTGTGAAAGGAAGCTTATGGTTTGCTATGATCTGCTCAAGCAACACTCGCTGCGCCAGTAATCCAGCAGCATCAAGTCCTACCATGGCGAGAGAGTGCCTAACCGACGCAGCTTTGAGATTTTCACGGTTATATTGCTTTGCTGCGATTTGCAATGCACTTGACACCGGATCGAACTCGCAAATCAGCTTTTCAAGTGCGCGAATACTTTGAAATTGACTGTGAGATAAGGCTTTTACTGTTTCTAAGAGATGTATATGCTCAGAGCCAAATGGAATTACTACAGGCTCAGCAGCTCGGTCCCAAATATTGTAAAGTAGCTTTGCATCTATCGTTACAGTTAAGCCAAAGTGGAACCGGAACTTACGGTTGGCCTTCGCCAGCTTCTTGGTTTGCCCTCGCTCCACAACGGCGATTATTTTTTCACTACTGCCGTGTATCACCAAAAAGCCCACTTCGCCTTTAATCTCACACAGCGTCCCCGCTGGGTGTTTAGCAAATGCTCCTGCAATTGCACTTAGCACTTTTAATGCAAAAGCGTAACTGAGTTTACAATAAAGAAGCTTAACCGCTCTGTCTAAAGTCACGTAATTTTGCTTGTGGGTTGGCGTTATTAAGCTTGCTAATCGATGAGCGATTGCAACAATCAAAGAGGCATGGTCATTAAACCGCTGAGGGGTTGAAGCAACTAGCTTGCTGTCGTAGTTTGAAAGGCGAGATAAAATTCGTAAACATTGTAAGTTCGGTGTTTGTCCATCACTCAGTATTTGTACCGCCAGTTGATGTCGAACTTTCCAAAGCTTATCTTGCTGTGCATCTAACTTTTTACCTGCTGCGAGTTGGTCGCTTTCTCGTGATACACATAAATAGTCTGCAAAGCTTGCTAGCAATAGCTCTTCAGTTATGGCTCGAGAGAACTTTAAGTGATGACAAGCCATACAAACCAACACATTTTGATTTATGACCAGATTGGTGTTGTAACCCAAGTTTTGTGAGTATAGGCAAAGCTGTCCATGCAAGCTGCTAGGAGAGGACTCGTAACAGTCCATGTAAAGCTGTGCCAGCTTAACTAGGGTAGGGTAGATAGAAGACCACTTTTCTTTGTGATAATAAAGACGTAATACTTTGTGTGTACCTTGGGCTATCGCGAACAGCGTTTTACTAGTAACTATCCTTGCATCCATCTATCTTTACCAACTTTATTAAGTAAATGATCAACTTTTAAACGGCAAAATAGCTTTGTTAACAAGGCAAAAGCCTTGCTGTTTAGTTGTTCTAAATGAGGCGTTGTTAACGAAGCTAATATGGTACTTTACCCTTCAAATTGGTTGGAAGATTAATCTAATTGGCATCACACTTTATCAAATGTGACCCGAGCACCTGGTCCCCAAAGCTTTAATATGCCATTTTCAAACAATAATCCGGTGCATTCATCTTCCGTAGTAATACCATCTGGTTTTACAAGCTGAGTGCGATAAAACACAATTTGTACAATCGTATTGTCTTGTTTCTTTTTTACATACGTTAGATCCGGGCTACCTAAGGTATCCAACACAGTGTCTAACTCAGTCGGCTTTTCAAGGCTAAGATTACGAATGAAACGATTGTTAAACGCTTCTCGATCTTGCCAAATCATCGCTTGCGGGTCATCTTTATAATAATTTATCACGAGAAACACCACAGTAACGTAAACCGCTAGGCCAAGAAATATGTACTGTAGTATTTTCCTAATCATCTAACTGCTCAATAAAGAATGGGTAAAACGGATCTTGTATCTGCAAAAACTGAGATACGCATGTATGCAATATATCAAAGTCATCTACATTCGCCTAGCGCTTAGCGACGTTGTAATACACTGCCAATCAAAAGGCCCTTCAAACCACGCGTATATCCTTCAAACTAAAGCCAATTTCAATATCTCTTCTTAGTGTCACTAGCGCAAGACTTGTAACATAGTCGCTTGCTCCAGCCTCTAATTTTGCTTTTGCAGCAGGTTTTACTGTCTCATCTTTTAGCATGCATTCAAAGTCGTCATGCTTTGCCAGCAGCTCTTGCGCTGTCTTGACCCCCACCCCTGAAACACCGGGGATATCGTTCGTCTTGTCGCCACTTAATGCCCAAAACATTTCTAGCTTGCTTTGGGTGACAGAAAATCGACTTTTAATATCTTCAAGCGAAATTATCGACTTTTTGAAATAGTCGTATACAGAGATAGCGTCACTGATCAGGGGTAAGAAGCCCTTATCGGTCGATACTATCGTGCAGTTAACATTAGCTACAGCGGCTTTAGAGGCAAGCGTTGCTATCACATCGTCAGCTTCATCATGTTCAGGATTAAATGATTTAACACCAACATTTGCGAACGCTTGTGAAAACTTATCGAGATTCTGATTTAAGAATTCGGGCATTGGTTGACGACTTATTTTATATTTTGGGTAAAAGTGATAACGCCAACTTTTATCCCCATCAAAGACTGCAACGGCGTGTGTCGCCCCCGTTTTACGTAACAAGCTACGAGTAGCTTGCTCTACACGAAGACAAGAGGCCTTTAAGTGGGCCTCTAGCTCTTTATTACCTTTTGGTTCGTTAACAGCGTAGATGCGCCTGATGAGGTTAAGCGCATCTATTAACAACAAATTATTCATTCACTCTAAGCTTTAATTTTATAACACGGTATATATTTGCTACCAGGTAGCTTCATTCTCCCCTGAGTCACAAATGCACCCAACAGTTTATCCATGTCGGCCATCAGCGATTTATCACCACTCAACTCATACGGACCATGCTGTTTAATTGCAGTAATACCTTCATCCTTGACGTTACCGGCAACAATACCAGAAAAAGCACGTCTCAAGTTAGCGGCAAGTAATTGTTTTGGCTGCTCTAGATGTAAGTCTAGGCTCGACATATTTTCATGGGTTGGTGCAAATGGATGCTGAAAATCATTTTCAATCTTTAATGTCCAATTAAAGTAATAAGCATCACCTTCTGACTTACGGTATTCGCGCACCGTTGTCATCGATTGTTTGAGCTTCTTAGCTACCAGCTCTGGATTGTCTACGATAATCTCAAACTTAGACAGAGCTTCTTTCCCGAGTGTTTTTTCAACAAAGGCACTGAGTTCTTCAAAATATGCAGCCGACTCTTTAGGGCCCGTTAAGATCACGGGTAAACATTGCTTTTCGTTTTCTGGGTGTAACAAAATACCCAGTAAATAAAGCAGCTCTTCTGCTGTTCCAGCACCGCCTGGGAAAATAATAATGCCATGCGCAATGCGTATAAACGCTTCTAGACGTTTTTCGATATCAGGCAAAATCACTAATTCATTAACAATAGGGTTAGGCGGCTCAGCGGCAATAATACTGGGTTCGGTAAGGCCTAGATAACGATTGTTCGAGATACGTTGTTTAGCATGACCAATTGTAGCTCCTTTCATGGGGCCTTTCATTGCGCCCGGTCCACAACCAGTACAAATATTTAGGCCGCGAAGACCAAGTTGATAACCCACTTCTTTGGTATATTTGTATTCAACTTCATTGATTGAATGACCGCCCCAGCAAACAATCATGTTAGGGTCTTTATTTACTTCAAGCGCATCAGCGTTACGCAGCATGTCAAAAACCATATGGGTAATCTCTACCGGCGATTTGTTTTCACCGTGGTATTTTTGACAAATAAAAAGTATGTCGCGGATCACAGAGAAGATGTGCTCATGAATACCAGTAATTATTTGACCGTCGACGAAAGCTGACTCGGGGGGATTGCTTAACGCAATTTTTATTCCTCGCTCGCGTGCGAGTAGCTGGATATCGAAATCTTCGTATTTATCGTATATTTCTGAGCTGGAATCAGTATGGCTACCTACGTTCAACACCGCCAATGCACAATTTCTAAAAAGCCTATACCTCTCACTTGTGGTTGACTGCTGAAGTAAATCGACTTCCAATCTTGATAATAAGTTAAGAACCCCAGTTGGGTTTAGCTCTATTTGCATAGGCTTACTCCTTGTTTGTTATGCGCAGCGAATTGGTATAACTAAGCAAAGTGGGGGAATATAATGTCTCGCCACGCCGCCTTTACCCAAATTGACGCTATTTACTTAAAACACAATCTATCTCGCCCGCTGTTCTTCGCTTCATAAAGCGCTGCATCAGCTCGGTCAAAGGCACTGAGCGCTGTATCCCCTTTGACAAACTGAGTAGCGCCGAGAGAAATCGTAATTTCGACTTCTTTTTCTTTAAATTTGAATGGTATAGATTTAATGACTTGCCTGACTTTTTCAAGCGGTTTTTGCGCATGAGACAATGGCATCCCCGGCATTAGCAAGACAAACTCCTCACCGCCGTAACGTGCGATGAAATCGCTTTTTCTGATTGATTTTTTAAGTGCTCTTGCGATCACTTGCAGTGTTTTGTCGCCCGCACTATGTCCATAGCGGTCGTTGATAGACTTAAAGTGATCGACGTCGATCACAACTAAAGTCACATCTGAGTCATTAATCTCAAATAAATGCATTTCATGGGTTAGACGCTCATCAAACGCCGCTCTATTTGGTAACTTAGTTAAGCTATCCAATAGGCTTTTGAACTTTTGTTCGCTGAGTCGCTTTTTATAATTTGAAACTTTAGATTCTAAGGTATTGATGCGATTATTAATTGCATCAAACGAGTCTAGCAGCGCCTCTCGTTCATTTTTTTCCAGCTTTTCACGCGCTATCAAATCAGCACTCAAAAGTTTTAACTCATTGTCGACCAAGGCTTTAAGCTCAGTTATTGAGCTAGCATTTTGGGTTTGCTGATTTAAGTTTTGAATTTTTAATTCTATTTTATTGTTTAACGATTGTAATTCTTTAGATGTTGATTTTGAACGCGCCGTCGTTTCAACAATAGAACGGTGTAGCTCTTCCAGTGTCTGATTTAAAGAAACTAAGAAACCTTGCGCTGATTGGCGCTCTTTGGCAATGGTTAGCGCTATAATTTTAATGACTTCTGTCGCTGCAGAATATAAATTATCTAAACTGTCGTTGTCTGCAACGCTTGCGCGGATTTCTTTAACCTTTTCTATCACTTCGTCCTCGAAAATTAATTCGTTGATCAAAGCTTGAAGCTCAGCAGCAAGTTCAGGGTGGTGGCTACTAGATGTTTCTTCAGTAATTTCTACTTTTGACTGTAAAACCGTATGATAGATAGAAACCAAAGATTCCAACACGGGAATATAAGCATTAGTGGAATTAATTTCTTCAAGTTCAACATCCAATAAATGACGCAACTTTCTGCGTGATTCATTTGGCAGGCCTTTGAGCTTTTGCAGCAACTTACCACTTTGTTGAATAGCCACTTGCAATGCTTTTTGATTATTGGAATTGGTCACTTCTTGGGACTTCAACGGCTCGGAGATCCCATTAATAAACGGCGCTAGCTGCTCAAAATCGACACCTTTATTAAGCGCAATACGAAATTTAGCTAACTGATTATCAAGCGAAACATCTTGCCCTTTACAAGCTAAGGATAACTTTGCAGCAAACTGAGTAAGGAGTTCTACTTGTTGTTTTCTTGCATCCTCAAGCGTTTTTCTAGCCTCTATGGCTTGCTTTAACTTCTGCTCGAGCATTACGGCATTGTCAGTCACAGATTTCCAATCATAAAATAATCTCTTAGTTACTAAGTCTACATCAAATTACGCCGTTATGCGCAGAAATTTACCACGGTAAAGTATCGGAGTTTGCTGTTTACTCATCGATATTACTTCGCGTGTAACTCGCTGATTTGATAAATTGATTTTATCTCGAATTACCGAAACAAAAATAATGAAGAAAAGTCTTATTGCTTTAGCATTTATAGCAACATTTAGTGTTAATGCTGACGTCGACTACCGTATTTCAATTACACAACCACAGCATCACCTTGCAGAAGTAGAAGTCAAATTTCCAAAATCCTCACAATCAAGCATTGATGTACAACTTCCGGATTGGCGTACAGGTCGCTACGAGATATTAAATTTAGCCAACGGCGTACGCTTTTTTGATGCCAAATCTCAAAGCGGACAAGCACAACAATGGGAAAAAATTGATAAAAACACATGGCGCGTACACTTGAGCGAACCTACCGAGCTGACGGTTAAATATCAGATTTATGCCAATGAGTTAGGTCTTCGAGCCAGACACATAGATGACACCCATGCGTTTATCGATGCGTCTGGCTTTTTGATGTTTAGTGAATCTTTTAGATCTGAGCCGGTTTCTGTTGAGCTCAATGTACCTAAAGGCTGGCGCTCTGTCTCCGGTATGGACTTTGCCGATTCAAAACACAGCTTCAAAGCCGATAACTACGACATATTGTTAGATTCTCCTATTGAAACTGGTATTAATCAGCTGCATAAATTTGAGGTAGATGGCCGTAAATATGAATTAGTTATTTGGGGCGAGGGCAACTATGACGTTGACCAAATGCTCACAGACCTTAATAAACTCGTTCAAACCGGCACACTCATTTGGCACGATTACCCTTATGACCGTTATGTCTTTATGGTACATGCAACAAGCGGTGCGCGAGGGGCGACAGAGCACTTAAACTCAACAATTATTCAAAGACATAGAGACAGTTTTAAAGAAAGAGATGATTACATCGGTTTTATCTCTACAGCTGCACATGAATTCATTCACACGTGGAATGTCAAAAACTATCGCCCAGCAGGCATGGTTCCTTATGATTACGTCGCACCAAATTACACTGATTTATTGTGGCTAGCTGAAGGTTCAACCAGCTACTTTGAGGATTATTTGCTGCTAAGTGCTGGGATCACCACTAATGACGAATATCTTAACATGCTGACTAAGCGTGTTAATCGCCACTTAAAAACCCCTGGCCGTCATATTCAGTCAGTTGCAGCCACAAGCTTTGATAAATGGATCAATCAAGGTGGCGATCATGGGATAAATTACAGCACCAATATCTATTCAGAAGGGGCGTTGGTATCCATGGCGCTTGATATTGACTTACTTGAAAAATCAAACGGTAAAATTAGCTACCGTGACGTCCATAAAGCGCTTTACCAACAGCACAAACTACCAAATAGCTTTACCAGTGTAGATGTTAAAAACATCCTAAAAGCGCTTACCGGTCAAGACTACAATACTTGGTGGAATGAATATGTTGATACACCAGCGAATATTGATTTTGACAAGTTATTCGACAAAGTAGGGCTTATTTATGATTATCCAGATTCAGCCAAAGTGATTGCCGGCTTCGATGGTATAGCAAGAAAAAAGGGGGAATTACTGGAGCTGACCCATGTAGCTCGAGATGGAAATGCATGGCAAGCGGGGCTAACAGCAGGCGACCTTATCGTTGCATTTGATAAGCACCATGTTCGTAAAGATTTAAAAGCGAGCTTAGAAAACTTCAAGCCAGGTCAAACTATCAGAGTAGACTTTATCCGTCGTGATAAGTTGATGAATACCAAAATCAAGCTTGACCGCGACCATGATAAGTCTAAAAAGATAACATTCACGCCTAACCCATCGAGCGAACAAGCGCTACTTTATAGAGCTTGGATGGGGGTTGCTCACCCAAATGAAATAGAATAATGCGCAATCAAAAAAAGGGCTGATAACTAGCAGCCCTTTTTGATTCACAGTCCTAAGCTGAATCGCAATCAGCGTAACTTAGGGCAACTTAACTTACATAATGCGAGAGAAGAAGCGTGAACGATTTTTAGAGCGACTTCTACGCATGGAAGAGCGGATCTGAGAGCGTGTACCCGCAAGCCAGCTTTCACGATCGACCTTAGCGTTATCACCACGTCTTGCTTCTTCAGTAGCTCTGAAGCCACAGAATTCACGGTATGCTTTTAAATCTAGCGACAATTCTTGCAACACAAGTTCAATCATAATCGCATCATCGACATAGCCCAATACTGGGATATGATCTGGAACGATGTCTTCTGGCTCACTGAAGTAAGCAAGAGAAGCCATGATCTCACGCTTTTCATCTTCAGGCATTTGCCATTCTTCATCTAACACTGCGTCAATTAGTGTTTGTAACGAAATTAGACGAGTGCTTACAAATTCAGGAAGGTTGGATTTTTCCATCGTTGCCACTAAATCACGCGCTTTAGCAATGATTTCGGCATCACTTACATCGCCACTTTTTTCGATAGCAGCTTTCATCATTCCACGGAAGTGTTCAAGATCTGAATCAGAGAGTTCAAAGTTGATTTCTATAGACACGTCTGTGCTCCCTCAACGTTGTTATTATTAATGGTTTAAGCAAAAAGTTAAACTTATTGCAATAATCTTAGATACTAGCACATCTTTTTCAGAAGTCTTCCCATAAATTACACTTTTAACACGAATTTTTCTCTATTATGTACAAGTATAAAACCCATTGTTCAAAAGGCGTACAACGGCTTTCGTATCATAATACTAGAAGTGTTGTTGATAGCGTTTGAGAACCAACCTGCGATAGAACTTGTTTTTTGTAAACTTATTTATCTGTAGCAATTGCTTGCGCCAAAAATACCGCTTTGCTCCTATCACACTTGGTGCTCTATCTATAGTACTCGCAAACTTTTCACCATGACGAACAGGACAAGGGCTCATTACGAATACACTCAGATCTTTTTCCCAAAAATGTTGATAATCAATATCAATCGGTCTACCGAAAGGAATTGATTTGGATAATATTTTCTTCGCCCCCTGAAGACTTACGAGCTGGGCAACGGTTCCCGCGGGTACTTTATTTTGCATAAATAGCGATAACGATTTATTTAGCGGGAAGCTTGCAATAGGTGTGCGTTTGTTCTTCTGAGACTGAAATAGCTTGATCATATCCCAATCAAATGGCAATGAAGCAATCAGTTGATCTATCTGTGCTAAGTCGTCGTGTAGTTGGAAGTCATCCTCAAAAATAAAAGCGTGAGGCAGTTCTAACTCTACAATTTTGCTCATTACTTTTATATGACTTAAATAACAGCCTATCTCTCCGAGCGTTAGAGGGCGAAAATACTGCTTAGCATTTTTTATCTTACAATAGCTCGCGCCTAACACATCTGCGTCTAAGTCTACTCCTTTTACTGCGCTTATTCTTTCAAAGGGTAGTGAGAACTGATTAAATTGAGAAGTAGACTCTTCTAGTCTATCTGTACAAGAGTCTAAATTAATGAGAAAAATATTCGGTTTGGCCACGATAAGTATTAAATCCGCTAACTAATTACATTTTGAGTGTGCGGTTTTTGTGTGACGATGAAATGAAGAAATTAAGACATAGAGTCGAAAATAACCTGACTTTACATGGAAATTCTACCTGTATTCGCAACAGCAATACATCTTTTGCATTAAACTTCAGATGACCATTTCTGTATAAATCAACTATTCGAAATGAACAACACAATGTAAAAACTATTCAAGCGAAAGCTGACTAGTTAAAGGATGTTGAAAGCGGGCAGAATGCCAATCAATCGAGAAGCGGAGAAGCAGGGGTCTTCTCCACTTTTTGAAATTTATTTTTCAGTCACATTAAACGTAACTATCCATGGCATGACTTTGTCGAGGCTTTTTCCTAGTTCAATTTCAATTTTGCTAGTCGAGTTCGGTGACATAATTTGCGTACGCATTAACTGGCCACTCTTTTGGCTATCACCAATCCAAGAGGGATCTAAACATTGCTTTGCGAGGCTCTGCGCATAGTTATGGATTTTCACCGCGTTTTCATACTCTTTGAACTGCTCAGAACAGGTATATTTAGATTTTCCAGAAGCGCTTTCTATGATTTGGCATTTATTACCAACTAGGTGTGCCTTGGCCTGCCAGGAGTTGATTAGCTTTGCGCCGACTTCAGCGCCTTTGAGCGCAGAAAACCCATTGGATGATGCACTTAGAAGTGCATCAAGTTTCTCGCAATTAGACATATCATCGAGCTTTTCTTGTTGCTCAGGGGTCAGAGTTGAGCACCCGACTGCTGTCACCCCTGCCAACATTAGCGCGAGTAATTTTGTTTTCATAAACCGTTCCATACTGTTCGCAATAACACCATTAAAGTTAGACTAATATTTTGCCACTGCATAGTTGTAAGACTATGAGAAGTTTATCTTATTTTATATGAACAGGAGTTGATCCAATCACAGATTTATCCCGAATGCAGTAAGTTGGCTTGTTACGGCACAATGTCGGAACAAGCCAAGGAAGAGCTAGATGAAATGATTATTTACCCAAAGCGCAAATTAATTATGTCTATCTTGGAGCGTATCTACCACGTCACTAAGTGTAAGGCCCTGCCTCTGCAGTAACACAATAAGATGATATAGTAAGTCCGCGGACTCATTGAGCAATTCTTCGTTGTCGTTTTTCATCGCCGCCAGCGCCACTTCAACACCTTCTTCTCCGACTTTTTGACAACTACGACTTAAGTCTTTTGCAAATAAAGAAGCGGTATAACTACTTTCAGGGGATGCATTTTTCCTCTGGGCAATCACTCGCTCAAGCTTACCTAAAAATGCAAGCTCTGGCATGGTGTCCGCAAAGCAACTTTCGCTGCCAAGGTGGCAAGTTGGACCTTGCGGCTTTGCGTAAATCAGCAGGCTGTCTTTATCACAATCGGTATGCACTTCCACCAAAGTTAACACATTATTTGAAGTTTCACCTTTGGTCCAAAGACGCGATTTAGAACGCGAATAAAAAGTCACAAGTTGCTTTTCTAGTGTCACTTCAAGGGCTTCTTTGTTCATAAAGCCTTGCATCAACACTACCCCGGTTAATACGTCTTGTACGATAGCTGGAATGAGTGCTGATTTATTAAAATCTACTTCTGCTATGTTTTGTTTATTAATTATCATTGTCGTGCTGCCACATCATTATTTATTAAGAACTGCTTGAGCTTTGGAATTTCAATCACACCTTTATGGAACACACTTGCAGCCAAAGCACCGTCTACATTAGTTTGTTTGAATACATCAACAAAGTCTTGCATACTGCCTGCGCCGCCAGAGGCGATAAGTGGCACTTTACACAGCGCTCTAATCGCGCTGAGCTGCGCTATATCATAACCATTACGCACGCCATCTTGATTCATACAATTAAGTACAATCTCTCCAGCACCAAGGTCTTGAACTCGTTTGACCCATTCTTGCGTTTTATATCGAGTACGACTTGCCGCATTCGGATCGCCAGTTAACTGGTATACTAAATATTCTTGAGTTTGCTTATCATAAAAGCTGTCTACACCCACAACCACACATTGCTTACCAAATTCGTCATGTAACTCTTTGATGAGTTCAGGCCTTGCAATGGCGGGGCTATTAATGGAGATCTTATCCGCGCCTTGCTCAAGCACTCGAGCCGCATCAGCCACCGATTTAATCCCACCAGCTACACAAAATGGTATATTAATATGTCTGGCAATTTCAGCTACCCAATTCACATCAAGCAAACGCTTTTCAACGCTGGCACTGATCTCATAAAACACCAGTTCATCAGCACCTGCCTCGCTATAACGCTGGGCGAGATCAAGAATATCACCGACAACTTCATGGCCTTGGAATTTAACGCCTTTGACCACCTGACCGTCTTTTACGTCTAAACAAGGAATTATGCGTTTTGATAGCATATTAGAGCCTCCTCAACGCTAAAAACACCTTCAAGTAGCGATTTGCCAAGTATTACTCCACCTACTTGTTGCTTTGCAAGCCGTGCAATATCGTCAAGAGAGCTCACGCCTCCAGATGCTTGTACTTTAATTGCACTGTTATGCTTAGTGATGTCTTCGTATAATGCAAACGATGGACCTGTCATCGTGCCATCCTTACTGATATCTGTGCATAAAAAATCGCTTACACCTTGATCTACATAAAAATCTAACAGCTCGAATAGATCGCTTTTCGCATCATTTAGCCAGCCGTGAGTCGCGGGAGACCAGCCACTTTCGGTTTTGTTCACGTCAAGTGCTATCACAAATTTATCGGCGCCACATGCTTTAATCCATGCTGCAACTTCTTGCTGTTTATCTACCGCCATCGAGCCTATCACCACTTGGGCGGCTCCGGCATCTAGCCATTGCTTTACGTCGTCAATACTGCGAATACCACCGCCTACTTGAAAGGGTACAGATAAAGCCTTCGTCGCTGCTTGAATAGCGCGCCATTGCTTTTTGCTCGGGTCTCGAGCACCTTCTAAATCCACCAAATGGAGCTTTGCAGCACCTGCATTTTGGTATTCAAGTAAACGCTCCGCTAAATTAAATGGGTAAAACTGTGCGGTTTCGTACTTGCCTTGATACAAACGAACAATATTGTTCTCTAATACATCTAAAGCGGGAATAATCATTGTTCGTCCTTTTATAGCTGCCAATTAATAAAGTTTTGTAAAAGCTGCGCGCCAACCTTGCCGCTGCGCTCAGGGTGAAATTGCATGCCGGCATAATTGTCGTTTGCAACAATCGCAGAAAACGCTTGACCGTACTCACCCGAAACCAGTGTCGATTGATTGATGGTATGCGCAAAACTATGTACAAAGTACACTTGGTCTTGTTCACTGAGCCCTGTCGTGAGCGCATGGGGCTTCACCACACGAAGATTATTCCAGCCCATGTGCGGTGCAGTTAACTCGTTAGTCTCTAATAACTCAACCTTACCCGGAATGCGACCTAAGCACGGAATATCCCCTTCTTCAGTAGACTCACAAAGCAGTTGCATCCCTAAACAAATCCCCATCAAAGGCCGTTGATAGTCGGCTATTGCCTCTGCCCAGCCTTGCTCATTTAAGCGCTTCATTGCTACATTGGCATGACCTACGCCGGGTAAAATTGCTCGTTCGAAGCGGGCTAGCTTCTCCGGTGCTGTGATCACTTCAGGTGTGACACCAAGGCGCTCAAATGCAAAACGCACTGAGTTAATATTGGCACAACCAGTATTAATAATTGCAATCATAAACACCCCTTAGAACTTGCCATTTGCTGTGACGCATCTATTGCAATTGCCATACGAATAGCACGAGAAAATGCTTTGAATAAGCCCTCAACTTGGTGGTGGGCATTACCTTCGCTTACGCTCAAAATTAAACTCACTGCCGCATTATCCGCGAAGGATTTAAAGAAATGCTCAACCATTTGAACATCTAAGTCACCCACTTTATCTCGTGTAAAGTCAGCATTAAGTACAAAAGACGCGCGTCCAGATAAATCCAACTGACATTCTGCTTTACATTCGTCCATAGGCAACGCAAAGCCATAACGTGCGATTTGTGATTTTGTACCAAGCGCGGTCTTAAAGGCCTGACCAAGGGCAATTCCGATGTCTTCTACGAGGTGGTGCTCGTCTATATGTAAGTCACCTTTCGCCTGAATATTCAGGCCAAGGTTAGCGTGAGTTCTGATCTGATCTAGCATGTGGTCGAAAAAACCAAGCCCCGTTGAAATCTCTCCATTGGCTTGCTGGTCCAGATTTATCGCTACCGAAATCTGTGTTTCTTTGGTATTTCTGGTAATTTGTGCACTGCGATTTAAGGTGGTTAACTGCGTCACAATAGCAGGCCAGTTATCTTTGTAGAGAATACCTTCAATGCAAAGGTTTTCTGCAAGCTGAATATCGGTTTGCCTATCGCCAATAACAAATGATTTGCTAAGGTTCACTTTGCCTGAGCGCATCAATTCAGTGAGTAGTCCTGTTTTAGGCTTGCGACATTGGCAGTTGTCTTCGTCAAAGTGAGGACAGATCAGAACTTCTTCAAAACGGATCCCTTGGCTTGTTAGGATTTGCATCATTTTATCTTGAGGCGCATCAAAATCAGCTTGAGGGAAGCTATCTGTACCGAGACCATCTTGGTTAGATACCATCACTAGCTTGTAACCAAACGACTGCAGTTGTAATAGCGCTGGGATCACATTGGGTAATAGTGCCAACTTCTCTAGGCTATCCACTTGCTTATCGGTTATTGGCTCTTCGATAATAGTGCCATCGCGGTCGATGAATAAATAGGGCGCGCTCATGATACTTCCTCAGTAACTTGGCATCGTTTCAGCCAGTTTTCCACTTGTTTTAATTCCTGCTCGTTGCCGATAGAGATCCGCAACCAGTTGTCCTCGCCAAACAGCACAAATGGCCGCATGATTAACCCTTGGCGCATCGCTTGCTCCACAAACTGTTTGTCGGTTAGCTGTAAAGTAACAAAGTTGCCTTCGCCGCATAATATTGCGCTTACGAACTCGCTGTCTTGTAGCCATTGTATAAGCTTCTTTTTTGCTAGGTTCAAAATAGAGACTTGCCGGCGCATCTGCGTTATCGCATCTGACGTTAACGCTGTTGCTGCAATTTGTGCCACGACTGTAGAAACAGGGTAGGGCGCAATCACTTTTCTCACCGGAGCCAATAGCGCTTCACTCGCTAACATAAAGCCAACGCGAAGTCCTGCCAGTGCAAACGCTTTAGATAGCGTACGCAGCACAACAACGTTTGAGAATTCTTTGATAAGCTCAACACAGGTTTTTTCTTCACAGAACTCAATATAAGCTTCATCAACGACCACGATTGCACGGCCTTTAAGCTTATCGGCAAGTGCAGCGACTTTGCTGGCAGGTTGCATTGCACCGGTTGGGTTATTTGGATTACAAACGAAGACAAGTTTAGCGTCGCCAATTGCAGCGGTTAGTGTATCCACATCGTCATCGGCAAGCTGATCTTGGCTTAATTCATTAATAGCGATGTTGTGGGTGTCTGCCGTAACTTTGTACATACCATAAGTAGGGGTAAAGATTGCAATGCTATCTTTGGCCGGTTCACAATATGTGCGTACTAATAACTCAATGCCTTCATCGGCACCACGCGTCATTAGTACGTTTGTTTGCTCGACCTTAGCGTAGCCTGCATAGGCATCAATTACCGCTTGTGGTTGCGGATCTGGATAACGGTTTAAGTTATCAAAGCACATTTCAAGCACACGAGGGTATGGACTTTCATTGGCATTGAGCCACGTGGTGCCGGTCAACTTTGCACTCTTTGCAGAGCTGTAAGCCTTAAGCTTTTCAATGTTATTTGGTAACGCAATATTAGTCATTATTATTCTCCAACCTCACTTTAACGGCGTTCGCATGTGCATCTAGGCCCTCAGCTTGTGCCAAAGGTAAAATGGCAGAGCGCAAACCACGAAGGCCTTCTTTTGTGATGGTTTGTACTGTGTAAGCCTTATAGAAATCCATCAGATTTAAACTTGAGTAGGTTTTTGAATAACCATAAGTTGGCAATACATGGTTGGTGCCAGACGCATAATCACCCGCTGATTCTGGCGTATAGTCACCAACAAACACTGAGCCTGCGTTTTTTACTAGCGGCAGGAAACGCTCTGCATCTCTTATCTGTAAGATTAGGTGTTCTGGCCCATATTCTGCTGAGATCTCAAATGCTTGCTCTATGCTCTCAACTAAAATCAGCGTGCTGTTTTTAAGCGCAGCTCTGGCAATATCAGCGCGACTAAGCTTGCTTAGTTGACGCTCAATTGCAGCTTCAGTTTCTTCGATAAGTTGACTGTCAGACGCTAACAATATTACTTGCGAGTCTTCCCCATGCTCCGCTTGAGAAAGTAGATCGGCGGCAATAAATTCTGGGTTAGCGCCCTTATCTGCAATCACTAACACCTCTGAAGGGCCAGCCGGCATATCAATCGCAAGTCCAGGCACTGACTGAGAAAGCAGCTGTTTTGCCATTGTGACAAAGCTATTGCCTGGACCAAAAATTTTGTTCACTTGTGGTACGCTGTTAGTTCCTAGCGCCATGGCAGCAATTGCACCTGCACCACCACATTCAATCACATCGGTAACACCACACAATTTAGCCGCATACAAAATCGCAGGATGTATTTGGCTATCGCCTTTAACCGGCGTTGCCAACACGATTGTTTTTGCACCACTTAGCTGCGCACACACGCCTTGCATCAATACAGAAGAAGGCAGTGGCGCGCTACCACCTGGCACATATAAACCCACGGCTTCTATCGCTTGATATCTGAGCTCGCAGATCACACCTGGCTGAGTCTCAATTTTCTTACTTTGCGGTAACTGCAACTGGTGAAACTTTTTAATGTTGCTATACGCTTGGTCAATAGCACTTTTAAGTTCAGGTGTTAACGCAAATTCGCTTTCAATAAGCTCTGATCCCGTTACCCGTATTCTTGGATTAATACGTGTGTCAAACTGCTCGGCATAACCAAGTAATGCGTTGTCGCCGTTGCGAGCGACGTTATCAATTATCTTTTCAACTGCTGCTTTTACCTTATCGCCCACTTTGACCGCAGGACGGCTCAAGCATTCGCTGCGTTGCTCGATGGTGGCTTGCTGCCAATCAAACATGCTGTTACTCCATCATCTTTTCAATTGGCATCACGAGAATCGAGTTAGCACCAAGCGCTTTTAACTCTTCCATCGTTTCCCAAAATAGGGTTTCAGAGCTGACCATGTGAAGTGCAACATATTCATCGCTGCCAGCAAGTGCAAGTAAAGTTGGTTGGCCTGTGCCTGGAAGTAACGCACATACTTCATCTAGTTTATTCTTTGGTGCATGCATCATGATGTACTTGCTTTCTTTTGCTTGTTTCACCCCTTTAAGGCGTGGCATTAGCTTATCGATAAGCGCAAGCTTACTTTGGTCAGTCAATGCTGCATTTTGAATGAGGCAAGCGTTAGATTCTAGGATGGTATCACCTTGCATAAGGCCATTAGCCTCAAGCGTTGCACCGGTTGATACTAAGTCACAAATGGCGTCAGCAAGGCCTGCTCTTGGCGCAACTTCTACTGAACCTGTCAACATGACCACGCTGGCGTCGATATTCTCACGCTTTAGATATTGCTTTAAAATCTCAGGGTAGGTGGTTGCGATACGTTTGCCGTTAAACCATGCTTTTTGCTGTTGACCTAGTTCTTGTGGCCACGCTAGCGCTAGGCGGCAAAAGCCAAAGTCCAGTTTTGAAAGCTTAGTAACCTCAGCAAACTGCTCGTTGCGAACACGCTCAGCTTGAGCTTCTTCTAAAACGTTTTCGCCTACAATGCCTAAATCACAAACACCATCCATCACTAGGCCCGGAATGTCGTCATCTCGCACTCTAAGCACATCAATAGGCATGTTGGTGGAGTGAGCGATTAAACGCTGTTCACGTAGGTTTAGTTTTACACCAAGTTGTTTGAGTAGGGCTTGGCAGTCCTTTGAAAGACGGCCTGATTTTTGGATTGCGATTCTTAAACGGTTGCTATTGCTCATTATTTATTTCCTAATTCTTTAAACGAAAAACCCCGAGGCGGAACCTCGGGGCGAAATAAATATTAACTCTAGTTTACATCTCGCCGGAGGTTCCTTTCAGGAATAACCCACCAGCGAAATAACTGACAGGCTATCCCGTATGATGATGGTGATGATGTTTTGCTGTCAGTGTCATTAGCATGATGTTACCTTTGTAATTAATATGCTATTCAAAAAGTTCATATATAGATAAACATAATCTTACCGAGTTTAGCAAACATTTTTTCAAACAAATTAAAGAATAGCTTATAACAGTCGATAATAAGTAATATCAACAGTAAGTTAGTGGAGGAATCTATGGATGCTTTTAAGCCGTTTCTAGGCCCTATAGTGCGATTAGACATCACACATAAACCCACTTTTCATGTTGCTGGTGTGCAGCACTATAAGATTGAAAAAGTTAAGAAAGATTTAAAAACTGATGTCGATCTTAAACGCCAAGCTGCTGAGCATGAAAAAATAGAGGAAAAGGAAGATGAAGAAGAGGAGAAATCTCATGAAGAGCATAAAGGTGAGAATCTAGATACATGGGCATAGGTTCATTTTGCATAAAATAACCTAATGAACACCTCTCGATACTTGAGGTTGTCTATTCCCAACATATCCCTCCGGCTTTTTCGAACTTAGCTCATTTATCTTTTAGTCCAGCGAGAGCTCGGTGTATATCTCGCTCAGTTGAGCGCGCTTTGGTTAAGTCCAATGCCTGAAGATAGGCACTTCTAGCCTTTTCGTTTTGTGTCAGTACACGGTATAACTCTGCCTGAAGCATTAGATACTCTATATGCTGCTCATCCTGAACTTGCTCTTTTCCCAATAAGCGCTCCATAGCAACAACAGCCCTATGCTTATCACCGTGTTGCTGAAGCGCTAAATAAGCCGATGAAACACAAGTATCTCTCCACGTTGGTAGTTGGCTTAATGCAATATGCTCAATCAGGCACCCGCTAGCGAATAAACGCTGCGCTGCGTCTTTCGCTGAAAAAGTCCATAATAAGTTAGCAGCCCGATGGATCAAAACGATATCTTGCGCATAATGTTGCCCCACAAAAGCTGCCGTTTTTAGGGCTAACGCTTCATTTTGGGTATTTTGCAGGTAGTCCATAAAAGCTAAGTTATAGTAGCGGTCATCCATTGCTTCTAGTCTATCGACTATCGCTTTTGATGCTTTTTTTTCAGAATCCCAAAAGCCACTTTCTATAGCTAATGCTTTCGCTGCAGATACTAGGTACTCAGGGTTATTTGGCGCCAGCTCTGCAGCTCTTATAAAGTGCTTGTTAGACTTTTCAACTAAGCTAAGTTTATTAAAAAGATTGGACTGCTTTTTGATTTGATACCATAAATGACCAGCAGTAAAATGCATCTTTGCGTTGTCTATATGACGCTTAATTAGGGTGTTTAACAGCGTTTCTTTATCATCATCATTTTGCGCAACCGCAACTGACACCGCCATTATTTCAGCATCAAGATCTTTATCTTTTAGCGTGTTAAGCATTTTAGTGACTTGCTGATACTGGCGATGATAAAAAGCGGACTCAAGCGTTGTCATTTGAGCGCTAAGTTGCTGTGCTTGTGCTAAAACACTATACAAAATAATAACCGTGCAAGAGGTATATATAAGCGATTTAATAAACATATTGTGTCCTTGTTAGTGTATCAATTATCACTATTGCATGTTTTCTAATGTAAGCTTAACTAGCAGTTTTGATACCAGCTTTTACTTTTTGTCTTTTTATCCATACAATCAATACGATGTAGGCTTTTATCGCTTTACTCATATTGTATTTTGCGTGCCATTATCGATACACTCGGCATGCTCTGTTTCGATACCGATACATTTGATAGTTCTGTTTGTATTCGATAAATCAAACAAAGTTGCATAAATTAACGAGCATTTGTTTAAGGAGAAATAACATGTCGTATAAATCAGTAAAAAATCTCATAGGTTGGTTTGTAGTCGGCCTGTCTGTGCTAGCATTAGCCCCAAGTGTTGTGCCTGGTAGCATGGCTGTTTTAGCATTTTACTTAAGCCTTGTACTACTCTTAGTTTCCTTGTTTACCATTTCTTCAGCCAATCACCGCCACTTTAAATTGACAGCAATCATTGTCGGTGTCGGTATGCTGGTTTTGAACGATTACTTGCGTGTTGTCATGCCTTCCCCAGAGCCTACTTGGACTAACCGCATCGCTTTATATCTCGTATATCTCACTATTTGTGGGGTGGGTATGATCAAGATTAACCGACAACTTAACAGGTAATACCAGTTGTATTAAGTAAATGATCTATTTCGAAGCGGGGAAATAGCTTTAGTAGCTAGGCAAAAATTTTGCTATTTAGTTGTTCTAAATGAAAAGTTTTTAACGAAGCTAATATGCTATTTCACCCTTCAAATTGATTAGAGAATTAATTCAATTGGTATAATAAAGACAGAGACACAAGCTTCTATTTATG
>NZ_PNDS01000106.1 GCF_005886535.1 Pseudoalteromonas sp. S2755 | reverse complement strand
GCTAGGTTGATGCGGGAAAGTAGCTTTAGTATCAAGGCAAAAATTTTGCTATTTAGTTGTTCTAAATGAGAAATTTTTAACGAAGCTAATATGCTATTTCACCCTTCAAATTGATTAGAGAATTAATTCAATTGGTATTAGCCCATTCCTTATCCAAACCTCAGGTTAAATAAGTTCTGTGGGGTCTGTTGATCTTGCAAGCTTGAGTTCAACAGCCCCTGAATTGTAGAGATAGCTTATTTGGGCGTTCCATAGAGTTGCTCTGCTCTATTAAATAACACCCATGAAGTGAGTATATACTTATCATTAGAAACTGGAATGTTGCCTCTATGTGTATGTGTAAAATACCCTGGCGCTATCACCATAGAGCCTTTTACTGGGGCAATTTTACGCTGTTGATAATAAAACTCGGTCTCGCCACCTTCCTCGACATCGTTAAGGTAGAACATAAATAACAGCACTCGGTGTAAAGCTTCATTATGGTCATGTTGAGGGTAGACTTCGCTATGCCAATAGGGATAGCCGCCTTTATTTATTTGATAGCGCTGGGCTTGGATAGCACCCAAGCGAAACAGCTGCTGAGCAAGGACCGGGAGTTGTGGCTTGCCGACTTCTTCAAAGTTATCCACAGTGAGGTCGACAGGCTCACCAGTTTTGGGGTGATACACTTTAAGTCCAAATGCACCGATGATCATAAAGAAATGTTCTTCAAGGTATTCAAATAAGTGTTTTGCCGTAACTTGTTGAATGTGCTGTAACTGTTTGGCATAGTCAGGGTAGGAATTTAAATAAAGGTCGTGACTGACTTTTTTACTCAAGTCGACACCGCCAGACGTAGTCCCCTGTTTTAAATGTGGGCTTTGATCGAAGGTCTTTACGAATTCATCGCAAAAGTCTGAACTGAGTGCGTTATCGTAAACGCGAATAAAATCACTCATGTTTTTCCCTAGTTTTTATTGGAGTTATTATGCTGTCTGAAAAGCTTATGCCGCGTTTTTGTGATACAGACGTGCTTGGACATATCAACAATACCGTACTCCCAGTGTGGTTTGAAGCCGCGCGCACACCTATTTTCAAAATATTTACACCAGATTTAAATCCAAAAGAGTGGAAATTGATTGTTGCCAAAGTCGAAGTCACCTTTAAAGGGGAGCTGTTTTATGGTCTGGAAGTCGAAATAAAAACGGCTGTTGAACAGATTGGCAACAGCTCATTTGTCATTTTGCAGCAGGCTTGGCAGCATGGAGAGTGCTGTGCTGAAGGTAAAACTATTATGGTGCGATATGACTTTGCGGTTAAGCAATCTCAACCGCTGAGTCAGCAAGAGCGCGATGCGCTAGATACTTTTATGGTTTCTGCGGTTTAAACTGATGACCAATTGCCGCTGAAATGCAAGGCTTTACCGTATAGGTGTAGCCGTATTCCGCGGTGTTATCCGGCATGATCTCCAAGATCTCATAATCGTTTAATTCAACAATATTACTGCCTTCGCTGTGTTCGCAACGTGAGTTTCCGTCAGATTCAAAGCGAAAGATAAAGTAAGCCAATATTTGGTTAAGCACCTCGTTATAGTTTTTGCCTTGCTCATACAAATCTGGATTGGGATCGTTATTAATAGATACCGTTAACGACTCCGGCTCATCTGCCGTGGACTGTGCTTCATCTAGTTGTGAATTATCGCCGCTCATGTCGGCCACTCGCGGTTGAGTTTCCGACGACCCTTCGTTTTCTTCTGCTGATCGTGATTCTTTCGCGTTGGCATGGAAAGAAATCCCGTCCTCATCTATTTTGAAATCAGAAGAAAACTCAGTAAATGCGGTTGAAGCACCGGATTTAGCGATGCCGAGCACCAAGAAAGCCAATAAAACAAAACACATGATCAACCTGATGATTGCTGTTGTTGCTGGATAACGATAGTGGTTCTGATGCCAAAAAGGCTTTATACGTAATGGTTTAAGCAGGAAAAGTACAACGACATAGCATGTCATAAAGAGTTGCGCGAGAATTAACAAGAAGGTACTGGTAATAAAAAACCAAGTAGGTAACGATAACAACACACTCAAATTATGTGTGTAAGGGAAATTATCCGTGCTGACCCCAGTTAAATCATTGATACGGCCATCAGCTTGCACTAACACAAAGTTAGCGATAAAGGCATAAAATAACAGTATCAGTGCTTTACCTGGCACACTTTCCCAAAAGGTCATGATCCTTGGCCAGAATTCATAACATAGCGCCGTTACTGTGGTTATTAAGATCAAAAAAGCGGTGAAGTTATCATCTTCAGTTTCACTCAAGCTGAACATAAAAATGATAAAACTAACTAAATAATAGCGTTGAGCCAGTGTTAGGCTTTGCCAAAATTGGCCGATGGAAAAGCGCAGCCTTGCTAGGTACGCGGTTAAGTTTTTTGGCGCGAGAAGTTGATGCATAATAAATGAATTTGTAATTATTATGCACCAATAATAGAGACTTTTAGAAATTAAGACAATAAGGGCTTAAGGTACTTACCTGTATGCGAAGCCGCAAAGTCTGCCACCGTTTCAGGCGTACCTGAGACGAGTATTTGACCACCTCCAGCTCCTCCCTCTGGACCTAAGTCTACAATCCAGTCTGCGGTTTTGATGACATCTAGATTATGCTCGATAACCAACACGGTATTACCATGATCGCGCAAACGATGTAATACCGCGAGTAGCTGCTGAATATCATGGAAGTGCAGACCTGTGGTTGGCTCATCGAGAATGTAGAGTGTTTTACCAGTATCTCTTTTTGATAACTCACGTGCGAGCTTAACACGCTGTGCTTCACCACCGGACAAAGTCGTGGCGGCTTGCCCTAAGCGAATGTAGGAAAGGCCAACGTCCATTAAAGTTTGAAGTTTGCGATTGATCGCGGGAATTTTATCAAAAAATTCTCGAGCGTCCTCAACGGTCATTTCCAACACTTCGTGGATATTTTTACCTTTATACAGCACTTCTAGTGTTTCACGGTTATAGCGCTTACCAGTACAGACATCACAAGGAACGTAGACATCCGGTAGGAAGTGCATTTCTACTTTGATAACGCCATCGCCTTGGCAGGCCTCACAGCGACCACCCTTAACATTAAAACTAAAGCGGCCAACCTTATAACCGCGTGAACGCGATTCTTGTGTTCCTGCAAATAATTCGCGGATAGCAGTAAAGATCCCGGTGTAAGTTGCTGGGTTCGAACGTGGTGTGCGACCGATTGGACTTTGATCAATATCGATAACTTTATCGAAGTGATCTAGCCCATGAATTGACTCATACGGTGCAGCTTCTTGCGTTGTTGCACCGTTTAATTCCTGATGGGCAAGCTTGAATAGGGTGTCATTAATGAGGGTAGACTTACCTGAACCAGATACCCCTGTTATGCAGGTCATTAGACCAACTGGTACTTTTAAATCGACACTTTTTAGGTTGTTGCCCGTTGCGCCTTTAAGCTCAAGCCACTTGTCATCACATTGATGACGTTGCGTTGGAACTTCAATGCGTTTTTCGCCACTGAGATATTGCCCTGTTAATGAGTCTTTGCTTTGCATTATCTCATCGCGAGTTCCCTCAGCGACGACATAGCCGCCGTGTACGCCGGCGCCTGGGCCTATATCTATGATGTGATCGGCAGCACGAATGGCATCTTCGTCGTGTTCTACCACAATCACGGTGTTGCCAAGATCTCTTAAGTGCGTGAGTGTTTTAAGTAAACGGTCGTTATCGCGCTGATGTAGACCAATTGAAGGCTCATCCAGTACGTACATTACCCCCACGAGACCTGCGCCGATTTGGCTTGCAAGACGGATCCGCTGAGCTTCACCGCCAGATAAAGTATCGGCACTACGCTCCAAAGAGAGGTAGTTTAGGCCAACATTGATCAAAAATGATAAACGATCGCGGATCTCTTTGAGTATTTTGTCCGCAATTTGGGCTTTTTGGCCAGTGAGTGCTAAGTCGATAAAAAATTGACTGGCTTCGCCGATACTCATCGTTGTTACGGTTGGCAGGTTAGTCGAGCCGATAAACACATGGCGAGCTTCTTCGCGCAGTCGTGAGCCATGACAACTTGGACACGCTTGGCTGGTTTGATATTTGGCAAGCTCTTCTCTTACTGAACTTGACTCCGTTTCCCGATAACGGCGATTCATGTTGTTTAATACGCCTTCGAACTCGTGATTGCGGGTGATAAGATCGCCTCTGTCATTACGATACTTAAACGCGATTTTAGTTTTGCCTGAGCCTTCTAAAACCACTTTTTGAAATTTACTCGGCAGATCCTGAAATGGCGTTTCTAAGTCAAATCCATATTGCTCGGCAACCGAACTTAGCATCTGAAAATAGTAAAAACTGCGTTTATCCCACCCTTTGATTGCACCGCCAGACAAGCTTAGTTCTGGGTTTTGCACTACACGTTTGGGATCAAAATACTGCATTACCCCTAAACCATCACAGCTTTGGCACGCACCTGCTGGGTTATTGAAAGAAAACAATCGTGGTTCAAGTTCGCTCATGGCATAGCCACAAGTTGGACAGGCGAAGTTGGCCGAAAAGATCAGTTCGTCTGCGTCGCTATCATCCATATAGGCGATTTGCGCAATGCCATCAGCTAAATCAAGCGCGGTTTCAAAAGATTCGGCTAACCGTTGCTCAAGTCCTGCTTTGACTTTAAAACGATCCACCACGACTTCTATGGTATGTTTTTTCTGTAATTCTAGCGTTGGAGGATCTGAGAGATCGCATACCTCGCCATCAATACGCGCACGAATAAAACCTTGGCTTGCAAGCTCTTCTAACAGTTTTACGTGCTCACCTTTACGGTTTTTCACCACCGGTGCAAGTAGCATAAGTTTGCTACCCTCTGGTAGTGCCAATACCGTATCAACCATTTGGCTGATAGTTTGTGCGGCTAACGGTAAATCATGCGTAGGGCATCTCGGTTCACCCACTCGAGCAAAGAGTAATCTTAAATAGTCGTATATTTCGGTAATGGTTCCCACGGTTGAGCGTGGGTTGTGAGAAGTTGACTTCTGCTCAATGGAAATCGCCGGAGACAAGCCCTCAATGTGATCCACATCTGGTTTTTCCATCAGCGATAAAAACTGCCTCGCGTACGCAGACAAAGACTCAACATAACGACGCTGGCCCTCTGCGTACAAGGTGTCAAATGCTAAAGACGACTTCCCTGAGCCAGAAAGGCCTGTGATCACTATCAACTTGTCTCTTGGAATGGTGAGTGAAATGTCTTTTAAATTGTGGGTGCGGGCACCCCTAACTTCTATTTTATCCATACGACCCTTGTGTTTTTTCGTGCGCTGTACTGAGTACGCGATACTAATCCACTAAATTGAAACCTGGATCAGTCAAAGCATGATGTGAAGTGAACAGATTACCGCATCCCGAATACAAAATTAAGTTATCTCTGCTAAACGAACTAAACTTATTAAACCGATCAACTTGGGATATTGATTTTGTATCGACTTTTATTGCTTTTGGCGCTGCTTTGCCAAAATGTCTTCGCCTGTGAGCTGGTGGTGCGGTTTGAGAATTATGCGGCGCAGTCTAAATTAAATGACAACCTTGTTTGGCACGGTATGGACGTTGATTTCGCAAAAGCCTTGTTAGATGAAGCTGAGTGTAGTTATCGTTTCGTAAGTATTCCTTGGGGTCGGGCGCTGAAGCTATTAGAGGAGGGCGATATCGATCTTATTTTGAGCGTTACAAAAACACCAATACGTGAACAGTTTGCCTATTTTATTGGTCCTCAACGAATGGAAACCATTGTTTTTGCAATGAATTCAGGCGAGCCTCACCAGCTTGACTCACTTGAGTCGTTATTCCATCTGTCAAAGCCCATCGCTATTCAGCGTAATGCTTATTATGGTGAAGCATTTACAGCTCGTCTTGCGCGTCGTGTCGACAGTGAAACGCAATTTATCTATGTACCAGACAATCAGGTGAAACTGAATTTGCTCAAAAAGGGACGGATTGCAGGGTTTTTAGAAGAAAAATTCAACATCCTGTATCAAAATAAAAATAACCCTGATTTTGAAAAGTTTGCTATTAGTCCGTTGGTTATTAACGAAAGCCCAGTATATTTTGCTTTTAGCAAGGCACGCACAACGAGCGAGCGTTTGCAGCGTTTGAGTCAAGCATTTGAACGGGTAAAACGTAGCGGGAAGTTAGAGCAGATCGCGGTTAAGTACGACGTTCATTAGCGTTTTTTCTTTCGGAGCAAGCCGCTCAAATTCATGATGTTAATAACCGCATTGCAAAGATCCGCTCGCGCTAGTGTAAGTTAAGAAAAGAGTTTGTTAAACTTGCGCGTGATTTTCGATAGTGATGAATACCGCCTTATGTCTAATGACTCTTTAAACCCGACAGAAAAGCGCGCCGCGATTTCTCTTGCTGGTGTTTTCGCTTTCCGCATGCTCGGTTTGTTCATGCTGATGCCTGTGTTGGCTGTTTATGGCCAATCTTTACAGGATGTTTCACCATTGTGGATTGGTTTGGCGATTGGTGCTTATGGTTTGACTCAAGCCGTACTACAGATCCCTATGGGTTGGTTGTCTGATAAGTTCGGCCGTAAGCCAATCATTATAGGTGGTTTACTGGTGTTTGCCTTGGGGTCCGTTATTGCAGCCTTAGCGGATTCAATCTATTGGGTAACGTTTGGTCGAGCGCTACAGGGGATGGGCGCGATTGCAAGTGCGTTACTTGCGCTTGCTGCGGATTTGAGCCGCGACGAGCAGCGTCCTAAGGTAATGGCGGTCATTGGCATGTGTATTGGTATGAGCTTTGCGGTAGCCATGTTGTTAGGGCCAATGATTGCGGCGTCTTTTGGTATCGCAGGGATCTTCTGGTTGACGGCAGCATTGGCTATTATAGGTATCGCGATTATTACTTTTATGGTACCAAATGCGGTAAATAAAGCCCCAAAAGGCGACACAATAGCAAGCTTTGCAGATATTCGTCGCCTGGTGCAAAACCCACAGCTACTGAGGCTTGATCTTGGGGTGTTGCTATTACATTTGACGCTGACTACGATTTTTGTAGCCTTACCAGGTCAGTTAATCCGTGACGGCCTTGCTGCAGATAGTCATTGGCAACTCTATATTCCGGTATTTTTACTCGCCTTTATTTTGATGGCACCGATGATGATAGTGGCGATCCGCAAACAAAAAGAAAAGCAGACATTCTTGCTGTCTATTGCAATGCTAGTGGTAAGCTCAGTTACCTTATATTGTTTCGTAGATTCACTTTGGGTGATCGCAGCTGCTATGCTGGTCTATTTTATTGCCTTTAATTTTCTTGAAGCAACTATGCCTGCGCTGGTTTCTCGCATTGCTCCAGCAAACCAAAAAGGCTCGGCGATGGGAGTGTTTTCATCGGGCCAGTTTCTAGGTGCATTTATAGGCGGCGCTTTGGGTGGTATCTTGGCACAAAATTTTGCGGTCGATACGATATTTGCCGCAACGGCTATTATTGGGGTAATATGGTTTGTTATCGCATGGGGTATGCAAGTGCCACCTAAGAGCAAAGCGATCAGCTTAGTTTCTGCTGTAGAAAATGAGCAACAAGCGACGGAATTGGCAGACCAATTGGTTTCATTACCAGGGGTACTCGAGGCCACGGTAGTAAGCGATGAAAATCGCAGCTACCTAAAAGTAGATGATAAAATTTTTGATTTGAAGCAAGCCAAGCAAGTGCTGGGCTTGTCATAGTGTGAGGAGACAATGCCATGGCACGTGGTGTTAATAAAGTAATTTTGGTAGGTAATCTGGGCCAAGATCCTGAAGTTCGCTATATGCCAAACGGTAACGGCGTGGCTAACATCAGCATTGCAACTACGGATAGCTGGAAAGATAAAAACACCGGTCAATTGCAAGAGCGCACAGAATGGCACCGTGTGGTGTTGTTTGGCAAACTTGCGGAAGTTGCGGGTGAGTATTTAAGAAAAGGCTCGCAGGTGTACATTGAAGGTCGTCTACAGACTCGTAAGTGGACAGATCAAAGCGGCCAAGAAAAGTACACAACAGAAATCGTGGTGGACATGGGTGGCCAAATGCAAATGCTAGGTGGCCGTGGCGAGCAGCAGGGTCAAGGTGGTGGCCAGTACCAAGGCGGTCAACAGCAGCAAAGTAATTATGGTCAGCAAAGCTATAATCAAGCGCCCCAGCAGCAATATTCGCAGCCACAGCAAAGCCAGTCAAACCAACAGCAAGGTGGATTCGCACCACAGCAATCGCAACAGAATTCTCAGCAGTCTTCTGGATTTGGCGGCCAGTCTCAAGGTGGTTTTGCACCACAACAGAACCAAAACAACGGTCAATCAGGCGGAAGCTCAAACCCTATGGAGCCACCAATTGATTTTGATGATGATATTCCGTTCTAATTTCTGGTGTAGCATTTAAGAAAACCCTAGCATCATGCTGGGGTTTTTGTTTTTTACTGGTATAAATATTTCTAAGAAAATAAGGAAGAGTAAGCTTAGATAAAGCTTACCACCTTGTACGATTAATAAACTTAACACATTTCTAGTTTTGGCTCAGTTGCTTATCCTTTCTGTACAATTAAAAGCCGCATCTTGCTTGAGTTTTGCACTATTTTGAACAACACTTCAATTATCTTTCCACCCAATAAAAACATTATGCCAACTCAGCTGTTAGATGGATTTAGTCGTCAGTATAAAAAGAAGCTAGTCGCGGTCTGTTTAGCGGTGTTGTTGTGTCTAAATTTCCTTCTTAATCATTTATTGCACCTTCAGGTTCACACTCAAGGAGAAGAAGCCGCGGCTGAAATTTCGCAGCTATCGGCTGAAGCTTTTGCTACGAGAGTAAGTGTAATAGCTACTAAGTATGGTTTTTCGCCGTTACCGATTGCGAATGCAGAAGAACATCAATTTGTTGCCAATGATCAAACCGTTACCTTGTACCATGAATCTATATGGATAAGTCATGGATATATATTAATATTTTTCAATTTATTGTCGATTGGGCTCGTGTTATTCGTACACCGGTGGTGGTTTTTATACGGCAAGGCTGAGTCTACCTCACATGCGCAGAAGCCTGTGGCTTTACCAGGCCCCACTCCTGAAGGGCAGTATGCATTATTTGCGTTAATCCATTGGCAGTGCAGTACGCCTGAAGAAGTTGATTTGCAACTACACTTTCAGCTTGCGCTGGTTAAAGGCGTTGGAGAGTTTGGGACGGTGGCAGTTAAATATCTAGCTTCAGGGGCATTAGCCGTGACAGTAAAGCAGATAGGGGCGACTAAAGGCATGGACTTGGCAAAGCAAATGCACGAAATCGTTTACAGAGTACTACTAGAGTTTCGAGGGGATTTATCTCGCAGCAAAGTGAAGCTTGGCGCTTGTTTTTATCAGGAAAATAAACAACAGACACAGGTTTATCAAAGCGCAAAATCAGCGCTCTCAATTGCGCAAAATCAAGTGTGGCAACATATTCATCTAGTTCATCTTACTGAGTTATTGGCAAAACGCCTTAATGAAGACGGTGAGGCTTTGCTTAGTTATCTGAAGGCTGGACAGTTTTCTTTGTTCTTCCAGCCGTTGTTTGATTTTTTAGCCGAAGACGTAATTGTAAGTGAAGCGCTACTGAGGGTGACTCACAAAGAAATGGGAAGAATTTCGGCCAAGCAGGTGATGCAACACCTTTATACCCCAGAGCAATTTCAGTTTCTGGATAGAGCGATAGTGAAGCAGGTATTATCTGTCTATGAGCAGGAAAGGAGTTTTGGAAAGGTAAGTATTAACTTACATATCTCGAGTTGGGTGGATAGTCAATTTATTGATTGGCTAGAAGGGCAGATCACTACATCTCATAGTGGTGCGGCAATAGGGTTTGAGCTTAGCATAGAAGAGGTCTATCAACATGGAGAGCGGTTGTTAGCTGCTTTTGGTAGGTTGAATCGACTTGGGTGCGATATTTATTTGGATAACGTTACACAGGTTATTACACTGGGGCGCTCGCCACTTGCCGAGTTGGTAAAAGCTATCAAGCTCAGTTACGAACTGGTACACGGCATTGAAAAGTCTGCGTATCGTAAACGAACAGTAAAACAAATCGTCGCTCAAGCGAGGAGCTTGGGTATCCCAGTATATGCAGTGGGGATTGAAACCGTTGCTGAATTGAGTTGCATCAAAGGGCTTGGAGTGAAAGGGGCTCAGGGGCATTATTTTTCCGCACCATTACAACAACTCGCTGATATTCACTAAAACGTTAATCGCATGAGCTGATTAAGTCGACTTTTGATTGTCCAGATATCTCAAACCATCTAATCCTTGTAAACCGCCGGTATGGATTGCGGTGATCACACTGCCTTTATTGAAGTATCCTTGTTTAGCCAAAGTGAAAATAGCGTAAAACAGTTTCCCTGTGTAAATAGGCTCTAGAGGCAAACGATATTTTACCTTCATTTCATGACAAAAACTCAGCAATTCAGGCGTAGTCTTGGCGTAACCTCCGTGGTGAAAATCATAGAGTAGCTGCCATGGCGCACAGCGCTGAATTGTGATTAATTCATGTATTTCCTGTGCTAGGTATTCAGCACCTTTTAGTACCGTAACACCTAAAACCTGCGTGTGGTTAGGTAATCCCGAGATTAGTCCTGCCACTGTGCCACCACTGCCCACTGCCGTCATCACATAATCACTTTGAGGCAAGGAATGCGCTAACTCTTCAACGCCTTGCAGTGCAAGTGCATTAGTGCCGCCTTCTGGTATGAGATAAGCATTATTAAACTTGGCTTGCAGAGTTTGAATGTATTCAGGTTGATTTCTTTGCCGATATTCGACTCGACTCACGGGATGAAGTGTTAGCCCACAAGCGCTTGCCATTTTTAGCGTTGGGTTGTGCCGGTCAATCTCTGGGCCTCTAACAATTAGGTGACCTTTGATTGCGAAAAGTTTGCACGCCATGCTAGTAGCATATAAGTGATTGGAAAACGCCCCGCCAAAAGTGACTAACTCTTCAAGGCCAGCTTGCTTTAGGTGGAGTATGTTGTATTTTAGCTTACGCCACTTGTTTCCTTGGATCACAGGATGGAGCAAATCATCACGCTTAACCTGCAACGTTAAACCGTATTTATCCAATGTCGGGTGGTGAATAGTTTGGATTGGTGACTCGGCGATATTGGTGATGGTTTGCATGATGAAATCAGTCTGATATTTTTCACACTATAATAAATAACCCAAGCGTTTCACTCCAGAGCTTATCATACATCCTTGATTACCTATCTTCTATTTTGGACTCGAATTAGTAACACATCGCGATGTTAAAGAAAAATAGACAAAATCTCAGCTAAAAACTGGCAAGACGCTGGTTAATAGTTGTAAACTCAGATATTAATTGTGCAAAGCTTGTGTTTTACTTTGTAAGTACATAGCATAGAGCCCTAACTATAAGAAATAACAAGACCAAACAATTGCCGCTGTTGGGAATGGAACATATGCGAATTGCTCCTTTAACTTTTATTGTCTCGGCCTCGATCCTGGCCATGGGTACTGTTGCTCAAAGCGCTATGGCGCAAGATACTGCGACGGTCACTGCCATCGAGTCTGAATTGTCTAATAAGCAAAGCGAATTAGACAGATACTCGGTCGTTTTAGAAAAGCACCTAGCAGAGGAAACGCGTCTGCAGTCTCAACTTGAGTTATTGAGAAAACGTTCAGGTGAGTTAGACAAAGAAAAAAATCAGGCCTTAGATGCAATGAATGAGTTGTATCGTCGGCTAATTGATGATCCTTCCATTGATATTTCTTCTGCGCAAACGCGTTATCAGCAAGCAGTGGCAGATCACAAGCAGAATAAAGAAGACATTGCGATGCAGATTGCGGCGATTGCATCACAGCGTAAAGATATTGAGCAAGTCCGCGTAACTAAGCACACCTTAGTAAATACGCTTGAAAACTTAAAAGATCAGCTTGGCACAGCGCGAGTAGAGCGACTACGTAATGAGTTTACTCGTGAAGGTACGCTAGAGGTAGACCACACGATTAACTGTAAGCGCACAGAAACCTTGGCGGCTTGTGAACAGCGTGGTCAGCAAATGGGGCTTCAAAAAGCAACTAAGCGCTTTATTGATCAGATTTTTGCAAACCTAACCGAGAGCCGTGTTGTTGAGCCAAAACGCAATATGGCTGGCGCGCAGGTTCAAGTGGTGAGCAGCCATGTTGTAAATAGTGGATTTAGTGGACAAGGCAACTACAACGTTAACCTCAGTGTGACGATGCGTGGTGATGTAAATAGCAGTCGTTTATGTAACTTGTTGAGCTTAGACAATCGTTATTGTGCTGAGTATGGCACTCCGCTTGCCGTAAATTACCAGTCTAACTACTCGAGCGTCTACAGTGATAATCAACTGACTTTTTCGGACAAGCAAAGTGAGCCAGTTGAAGTTGCGACTATTACAAAGCAGCCTGTTGTGGAGACCCCTCTTGTAAAAAAGTCACAAACGGCTGATAAAACAGTCGAGTTAACTTTAAGATCAAATGTTTACGACGATGAAGTGTTTATTAATGGAGTCAGCTACGGCGCGACAAAAACGACAGTAGCAATTCCTGCCGGATTTTATGATGTTGAGATCCGTAAGTTAGGTTATGAACCTTATAAAGCACGCATTAACCTACGAGCTGCACAAACCATTAATGCGAAATTGGTGAAGAAACGCCAATCGGTAACGTCTGTTGTAACGAAAAAGCCTGCGTCTGAAGCGCAACAAGTACAGGTGGTCGCTGTTGCAACTACCGAAAATGAGCTAGCTATTATCCCTGCGGGCACTTTTAAAATGGGAGACCTGACAGGGAATGGTTTACCAAATGAGCGTCCCATTGTTGAAAAAGTGTTGAGTCATTCATATGCCATGCAGAGCACTGAGGTTACAGTGGCGGCTTTTCGCCGTTTTGCACAAAGCACTGGATATAAAACCTTAGCCGAACAAGGTAAAGGCTGCGCATACTATAAAAATGGCGAACCGGTTTGGGAGCTTGAATATAATTGGGAAAACCCAGGTTACGAGCAATCAGATAATTTTCCCGTTGTGTGTGTTGCTTATGACGATGCCAAAGCATATGCCAACTGGTTATCTGGCGAAAAAGGGCAGCAATTTAGATTACCCAATGAAGTTGAATGGGAATATGCGGCGCGTGCAGGCACTGCATCTGAGTATCCATGGGGTAATGAAATCGGAAGAAACCTAGCTAATTGTGGTTGGTGTGGCAGTGAGTGGTCTAATAAAAGTCCTTCACCAGTTGCCCAATTTTCACCGAATAGCTATGGCTTATATGATACTGTAGGAAACGTCTGGGAGTGGACGCAAAAGCGTGCTTCTCAGAGCGATGTTACAGTGCGTGGCGGTGCATGGAACTTCGCACCGAGTTTGGCTCGAGTGTCAACTCGCTTAGCGTTAGCGCCAGATTTTAGAGCGAATTATATAGGTTTTCGACTTGTTCGAGAGCGATAAGTAGTAAATTAAGAGCAGCAGGTGATGCTGCTTTGTTTGACAGAATTCTGAAAGGTCACCCAGCCTCATGTTTAAAAAATTACGCGGATTATTTTCTAACGATCTCTCTATCGATTTAGGGACGGCAAACACACTTATTTATGTAAAAGAAGAAGGCATCGTACTGAATGAGCCATCGGTGGTGGCAATTCGTCAGGAGCGAGCTGGTGGCCCAAAAAGCGTTGCATCAGTGGGTACTGCGGCTAAGCAAATGCTAGGCCGAACGCCGGGTAACATTAAAGCTATTCGCCCGATGAAAGATGGGGTGATTGCAGACTTCTATGTAACAGAAAAAATGTTACAGCACTTTATCAAACAGGTGCACAATAATAACTTTATGCGTCCAAGCCCTCGTGTACTTATCTGCGTACCTTGTGGTGCAACGCAAGTTGAAAAACGTGCAATCCGTGAATCCGCAATGGGCGCCGGTGCGCGTGAAGTGTACTTAATCGAAGAGCCAATGGCGGCTGCAATTGGTGCTGGCCTACCAGTATCTGAAGCGACGGGTTCAATGGTTGTTGATATTGGTGGCGGTACGACGGAAGTCGCGATTATCTCACTGAATGGTGTGGTTTATTCGTCTTCAGTACGTATCGGTGGTGATAAGTTTGATGAAGCGATTATCAACTATGTACGTCGCAACTTTGGAAGCCTGATTGGTGAAGCGACGGCTGAGCATATCAAACATGAAATAGGCTCTGCATTTAAGAGTGAAACGCCGATTGAGATTGAGGTTCGCGGCCGTAACTTAGCTGAAGGGGTGCCACGCTCTTTCACACTCAACTCTCATGAAATCTTAGAAGCGTTACAAGAACCTTTGATGGGAATTGTAAGTGCAGTAATGGTTGCGCTAGAACAGTCTCCACCAGAGCTTGCCTCTGATATTTCTGCCCACGGCATGGTATTAACAGGTGGTGGCGCATTACTCAAAGACTTAGACCGTTTGTTGATGGAAGAAACCGGTATTCCAGTGGTGGTTGCCGATGATCCATTAACTTGTGTGGCAAGAGGTGGTGGTAAAGCGTTAGAGATGATAGACATGCACGGTGGTGACGTATTTAGTTACGACTGATGAATTTATTATTTGGCCGAACCGTTCCCTTACAACTGCGACTTACTGTCGCAGTTGTGCTTAGTATTATTCTGATCATTGGTGACCGCTACACGGTTGGTGGGACTATGGTGCGAACCAGTTTAAATACTCTGGTCAGCCCGCTACTGTACGTTGCTAACCTTCCCTATGAAGCGTTCAACTTAGGCCTGAAAAGTCTCAATACCAGAGAAAAGCTGCAGCAAGAAAACCAAGCACTCAGAGAAAAACAATTAATACAGAGTGAGCAATTACAACAACTGCAGTTTTTGCAAAAAGAAAATCAAGAATTGCGCGCCTTATTAGGTGCGTCGGCTAGGGAAACCAATCAACGTTTAATATCTCAAGTGTTGTCTGTTCATTCGAATCCTTATAGCCATCAGGTGGTGATTAATCGCGGCACTATTGATGGGATAAGTGAAGGACAGGCTGTTATTGACGAAATGGGCATTGTTGGGCAGCTAACTCAAGTCGGTACAACGACCTCAAGAGTGCTGCTTATGACAGATACTACTCATGCGACACCGGTCAGAATATTGCGTAATGACGTTCGCACTGTGGTTGAGGGGACGGGTAAAATCAATAGTGTTCGCCTTGCTCATGTGCCGCATAGTATGGATATTCGCATTGGTGATGTGTTGGTCACTTCCGGGCTTGGTGGTACTTTCCCCGAAGGCTATCCGGTGGCTGTAGTTACTGAGATAGACAGAGACGAAGGCCTACCGTTTGCACAAGTACAGGCAGAGCCGATTGCGCAACTAGATCGCATTCGCTTACTTGTGGTGTTAGGTAAACGTAGCCAAGAGGCAATTAATCATGAGTAAACATAGCAACTTATTGATTGCATTGAGTGTCTTTGTTGCGTTAATCATGGCACTTATGCCATTGCCTTTTTCACTTGAACCATTTCGTCCTGACTGGGTATTATTGGTGCTGATGTACTGGTCTTTGGCCGTTCCTCACCGTGTGAATATTGGTTGGGCTTGGATGACTGGCCTGATAATAGATTTAGCGATGGGGGCGCCACTCGGGGTGAACTCGTTGACCTATTCCATTTGTATTTATATTACCGCCAGCAACTTTCAGAAAATTCGTAATTTCTCCATCTGGCAGCAAGCAGTGCTGATAGGGCTCTTTCTCGCGCTCTATCATTTGTTACAATTTTGGCTTAATCATTTCTTGCTTGATATCTACTTTAACCCGCATTATCTGTGGCCTGCGGTTACGGGCATGGTGTGCTGGCTGTGGATATTCCCACTGCTGAGAAAATATCGTAGACAGTTTAGGATCAGATAATGTCTATCTCTTTATATTTAGCTTCGGCTTCTCCGCGTCGCAAAGCGCTACTTTCTCAGCTGGGCTATTCGTTCGAGCAATTTAGTGTTGATGCAGATGAAAGTCCACTAGACGATGAAACCGCATTACAGCTTGTGGAGCGCTTAGCGTGTTTAAAAGCGCAATCAGGTGTGGCGTTAGGGTATACCGATAGGCCGGTTCTTGGCAGTGATACTGTGGTCGTCATTGACGGGGAAGCGCTTGGTAAGCCTCGTGATAAAGCGGATTTCAAAGCGATGATGCAACACCTTTCTGGTAATACGCATCAGGTGATGACTGCGATTGCACTTGCAGATACAAGCAAAGTACTGAGCGATGTGATTGTGACCAATGTGACTTTTAAAACGCTGAGTGAAACTGAGATAGATGCCTACTGGGACACCAACGAGCCACAAGATAAAGCGGGTGGCTACGGGATCCAGGGGGTAGGTGGACGCTTTGTAACTGAGATCCAAGGTAGCTATTTTGCAGTTGTCGGCTTACCTTTATATGAGACAGACGAATTAATTCAACGGTTTTTAAAATAAAATATGAGTAGCGAACTACTAATCAATGTCACCCCAAGTGAAAGTCGCGTAGCCTTAATCGAAAATGGGGTGCTGCAAGAAGTTCAAGTTGAACGGATCGGTAACCTCGGCATCGTCGGTAATATTTATCTTGGCAAAGTAAGCCGAGTTCTTCCTGGTATGCAGGCTGCTTTTGTCGACATCGGCTTGGAAAAAGCGGCGTTTCTACATGCGTCAGATATCGTAAACAGCGCTTCCATCGAAGAGGGGGTGGCCGAGTCCCCAGTTAAGAAAGTGCAGGATATTCGTGAGCTGGTTAAACAAGGCCAGTTCATTATGGTACAAGTAGTCAAAGATCCGCTTGGCACAAAAGGCGCTAGACTGACAACGGACATTACTATTCCTTCACGCTATTTGGTGTTTATGCCAGATGCTACGCATGTGGGAGTGAGTCAACGTATTGAAACCGAACAAGAGCGCGACCGATTAAAAGAAATCGTTGCACAATATAATGACGAAAATGGTGGTTTTATCGTTCGTACCGCTGCTGAAGGTGCTTCGGAGGCAGAGTTACAGCACGATGCGGAGTTTTTGAAAAAGCTTTGGCAAAAAATAGTGACTCGCCGCCGTAAAACGAGTAAAGCAAAAATTTTGCACGAGGATCTTACCTTAGCATTTCGCACCTTGCGTGATTATGTTGGTGAGGACATGGAGCGTATCCGTGTTGACTCAAAGTTAACTTACCAAGAGCTAAAGCTTTTCACTGAAGAGTTTGTTCCCCAACTTGCAAGTGCACTTGAGTATTACCCCGGTGAACGCCCCATTTTTGACTTGTTTGATGTTGAAACTGAGATCCAAAAAGCACTACATCGCAAGGTTGAGTTAAAGTCTGGTGGCTACCTTATCATTGACCAAACGGAAGCAATGACAACGGTTGATGTCAATACTGGCGCGTTCGTTGGCCATCGTAACCTCGAAGAGACGATTTTTAATACCAATGTTGAAGCGACGTCAGCAATTGCGCGGCAACTAAGGTTACGAAACCTTGGTGGTATCATTATTATCGACTTTATTGACATGGTATCTGACGAGCATAAACGCCGAGTATTGCACTCTTTAGAAACTGCGTTGTCTAAAGACCGAGCGAAAGCCAATATCAATGGACTATCTGCACTTGGGCTTGTAGAAATGACCCGCAAGCGCACGCGCGAAAGTCTAGAACACATTCTTTGTGATGTGTGTCCATCTTGCTCCGGTCGTGGTTCACTAAAAACGGTCGAAACCGTTTGCTATGAGATCCTACGAGAAATCGTGCGTGTGAATCGTGCTTATGATGCCGACAAGTTTATGGTTTACGCCTCGCCAGCGGTGAGCGAAGCCTTGATCAACGATGAGTATCATAATTTAGCTGAGCTTGAATTATTTATTGGTAAGCAGGTTAGCATTCAAACTGAGAGCTTATATAGCCAAGAGCAGTTTGACGTAGTAATGATGTAATAGGGTAGCGGTACATGCAGGCTAAGGCCGTCTGTTTTTTCTGCCTGCGTAAAGCGTGGCAAATCTTTGCGATCACTTTAGTGACACTCGCGGTGCTGGTGTCTGCGCTGAAGTACGTCTTGCCCTATGCTAATGATTATAGAAGTAACATCGAAGCGCTGATCCAAAAGCAACTGAATGTTGATATTAGTATTGGCCAGATCAGTGCGAGTTGGGAAGGTAATGGGCCTGCCTTGGTGTTGGAATCGCTCTCTTTTAAAGATAATAAAGACTCGCCAATTTCCATTAATATCGCCAAAACCTCATTGCAGCTCAATGTATTTGAGTCTGTACGACAAATGCAGATCGCATCTAACTATTTTGTACTGGAAGGGTTTGAAGCCGATATAGATCTGAGCAAGTTAAACGCGTCTCAAGATCAAGGTGCTTTTGAGCAGCAAGCATTAATTGAAAGCCTTTTCTTAGGTGATGTTGGGCATTTTGCGGTGCAAAACAGTCGTCTAAATATCACCTTTTCTAGTGGTAAGACCCACAGTTTATTACTAAAAGACTTGGTGTGGCAAAACTCTAGCGCATTACATGAAGGTGCGGGAGAAATTGCATTACCTGGATTTTCTCAAGGCCAGTTTAATGCTCGTCTTTCTTTGTCGGGACGAAAGCTACGTGAATTGGCGGGGAATATTTATATATCTGCGGATAAGGTGAATCCGGTCGATTGGTTAGAAGAGCTTATCACCTTAGCGCACCCAAACCTAAAAGCAGACATCAATGCTCAGCTATGGCTAGGTTTTGAGCAAGGTACATTGCAAGATATCACCGTGGATATCAAACCCAGTAGCTTGACTTGGCAAGAAGATGAAAATCAGCGCACGTTAGCATTAGACGATGCGCAATTTCTGTTAAAGCCAGATCAGCAAGGTTGGTGGGTGCAAAGTAGTGGTATCCAGTTTAGTCGCAATCAAGAAGCGCTTGATCCTATTTTATTTGAAGCGAAATGGCATAAAGATAACAAGACCTTTTGGCTAAAGGATATTAACGCCAACTTTTTAGCTGAGTTAGCACAACTTGCTAAATTCCCTGGGCGAGATTTGTTGTATGGTATGAATCCCAATGGTCAACTGAGCGCAGCAAAATTCAGCCTTGGTACTAATAATGCTTTTTCGGCATGGGGGGTCATTGAAGAGATAGCTTTTGAGCCATTTCAAGGGATCCCAGGTATTTATGGTACCAGATTAGAGGTGAATGCGACTGATGAGCAAGTTAGGCTCAATTTAAGTGCTGAACAAACTGAACTGCTATCAAAAGAGACCTTCAAAGATAATATTAAGCTCCAGCAGCTCAGTGGCGATGTCTATATTCGCAATCAACAAGCACGAGGCTGGCAAGTTTCCAGTCCCAACTTTTGGCTTAGCAATCAAGATGTAGCGTTAGCCACAGAGTTTTCCTTGCAGTTATCTGATGACCCTCGGCTTGATTTATATGCGGAGCTACTCGGTGGGCGTGGAGAGATCGCTTCACAGTACTTTCCCATCAGCATAATGCGTAAAAGCTTAGTCGATTATTTAGAAGTGGGGATCCAAGGTGGTCAGCACTTACAGACACAAGTCTTACTAAGTGGCGCGCTTTCACAATTTCCATTCGCTGATAAGCAAGGTCAGTTTGAAGTTAAATCACGTTTGAGTGATGTTACTTTTGGTTTTGCGCCGGATTGGCCTAGCGTTACTTCGGGCGATGTCACACTACACTTCGAAAACGAAAGAATGGATATCTACGCACACCGTGGAGAACTTGTTAATCAAAGTATTGATGAGGGTGTCGTTGTGGGTATTGCGGATCTAAATCACGCTGATGTACTGACTGTTGATATTAGTCACTCCACAGAAGCGAGCACGTTACAGCCTTTCTTTGCGGCAACGCCGCTCGCAGATCCGCTCGCGAATATATTAGAGATTGTTCAAGGTAAAGGTGATGCAAAAGGGGATGTGCAATTGGCCGTCGACCTGCACTCAGGTGCAGTAGATGCTAAAGGTGACATCTACCTAGACAACAATTCTATTTTCTTGGCAAAGCCTGGCATGCAACTACAGCAAGTGAAAGGTCTGGTTAGCTTCGATGATGACACTATCAAAGTGAATAATTTGTCTGCTAAGTGGTTGGACATGCCTTTGTCGTTGGACTTATCCGGGAGCGGAGATAAGCAAAGTTATCAAGTAAAGGCCAAGGTCAGTCTTGAAGCAGGGATAGAACAACTGCAACCGCACGCAAACGGAATTATTGATGGCTACTTTGAAGGCAATAGTCTGCTGAGCACTGAGCTTATCCTTAATTTTGCCGATGCAGGATTTAACTATAAAGCCAAATTTGCGAGTGATTTACGGGGCATTGCGAGTCATTTACCCGATCAATTCGGCAAACCTGCTGCTCAAGCTAAACTGCTAAGCGGTACAGTATTAGGGGATGATATTTCGAATCTTGTTACGGCAAGCCTAGATAATCAATTGTATTTTAATGGCATCATTGAAAATGGATCCGGTGCGATGCGTAATGCACACCTAATAATTGGCAGTAAAGATGAAGGCTTAAATGCATCCGGTTTTGATATCACAATCAAACAACAAGAAGTCGAGCTACTGCCTTGGTTACCACTGATCAACCGTATTATCAAAGCGCCAAGTTCAGGTTCCGAAACTGCATTTCTACCAGCACTGAACCAGGTAAATGGCGCTTTCTCAAAAGTAACATTCTCAGAGATCCCTTTCCATGATGTTGACTTTACTATGGCCGCGATTGACGGCGCGATGCAGCTTAAAATCAATAGTAAAGAAATGCGCTCACAAGTGGCTATTCCAGCGTCAAACTCAAGTCGGCCTATTCACATTAATAGTGATTATTTACGTCTAAATTTACCTAAGACAGAGCCGCAAGCGCAAGAGACAGTGGAAAAAGACGTTCACTCATTAGATTGGTTGTTGAGCTTACCTGCAACCGAATTTGTGTGCGGTGACTGTAAAGTTGATGAATATCAGTTAGATCAGGTCAATATGTCGCTGTTTGGGGATGGTAATAGACTCAATATCTCAGAGTTAGTGATTGACAAAAAAGATCATAAACTCAATGCCAGTGGCCGGTTTGAGCAAGGTAAAACGACGCTAAGCGGCGCGCTAAACAGCAATGACTTTGGTGAACTAACGGATGAGTTTGATATTACTTCGACAATTAAAGACTCTCGCGCCAACATAGATTTTGCCCTCAATTGGCAAGGCGCGCCATACGAAATGGATTTACCTAGCCTAGGAGGCGAGTTAACTTGGCGCTTAGGAGAGGGCCACTTGGCAGAAATAAGCGACAAAGGAGCACGTGTCTTTTCATTGCTGAGTTTGGACTCTTTGATCAGAAAGTTACGCTTGGACTTTAGAGATGTGTTTTCTAAAGGTTTTTTCTATAACAGTATGAGTGGTTCGGTGCAGCTAACGAATGGTATTGCGATCACTGAAGATTCGAAGCTTGATGGGGTGCCAGCTGATCTAACGATACGTGGCTATGCCGATCTCAATACTCACGAAATTAATTATGATTTAGCCGTCGCACCACAAGTCACTTCGAGTTTACCTGTGATTATGGCATGGGCGGTGAATCCTGTGACGGGGTTAGCTGCACTGGCATTAGATAAGGTTATTCACTCGGCGCGAGTGATCTCTGAGATTAATTTTAAAATCACCGGAACGATGCAAGAGCCAGTGGTTACCGAGGTTGATCGTAAGAGTAAAGAAATTGAGTTACCCAAACCGGTTGTGCCTCCTAGTGAAGAGGCTATGCCAGATGGAGTTGATGAGAATACCAGTAAAGAAGCATCAGCATTGAGCTCAGAATCACATCCAAGTGCTACACTTAAGCAAAGTGAGCAACCTCTTGTGTCGCAAAATAAGGAAAGTGGTAATGGCTAAGGTGATTGCATTGCCAATGTGCTCGGCTAAAGCACCCCAAACAAATATAGATTGCCTTAAAAACCAGCTGGCTAAATTAGTGGTTGAAGAGCCAACCTTAGTCTGTTTACCTGAAACTTGGCTGGCGTTTTGCGACAATGCGCAACAGACTTGGGAATACGCACAGCATAATGAAGCACTGCTCCAAGAGCTCTCAGCGCTTTGTCGACAATATAACATTTGGTTGGCGGCAGGTACCATCGCGATACCAAGTCAGAACGATAAATATCTGGCTGCGAGTTACTTATTTAGTTCGAGTGGTGAAATCGTAGCACGCTATAATAAGATCCATCTGTTTGACGCCGATGTGAGTGACAAAACTAAACAATATCGAGAGTCTGAGCGAACAGAGTCTGGACAGGATGTCGTGGTAGTGGATAGTCCATTTGGCAGAATTGGATTAAGCGTATGTTATGATCTGCGTTTTCCCGGTTTGTTCCAAATGATGAGGGCGAAGGGAGCTGAGCTATTTTTAGTCCCGAGTGCTTTTACCTGTGCAACGGGCAAGGCACACTGGCAGCCATTATTACAGGCGAGGGCGATAGAAAACCAATGCTATGTAGTTGCAGCCGCGCAAGTAGGCTGTCATGAAAATGGCCGAGAAACCTATGGACACAGTTTAATTGTATCGCCTTGGGGTGAAGTCTTAATCGACTCTGGTGCGAGTTTAGAGCCCATTTCACAGCAGCTAGATAGCGCGTTTCTTGATTCGATCCGGCAAAAAATGCCGGTTGCGGATCATAACCGATTTAAAAGTGAGTTTTTATGAGTAATGTAGAGCAGAATTTACTGACCAATAGCCAGCTGACACGTGAGCAATTATCACAGACTCTCGAGTATATTCATCAGCACAAAGTAAATTATGCCGATCTGTACTTTCAATCAAGCTACCACGAAACTTGGGTGCTGGAAGACGGCATAGTCAAAGACGGCAGCTACAACATCGAACGTGGTGTTGGTGTGCGTGCAGTGAGTGGTGAGAAGACTGGCTTTAGTTATTCTGATGCCATCAATATTGAAGCCTTAACCAAAGCTGCAGAAGCTGCGCGTAGCATTGCGCAAGCTGGCGAAAGCAGTAAAGTCCAAGTATTTAGCGATGTAAAAGCACCCATTCAATTTCAACCAGCACAGCCAATTACCAGCATGAGTGATGCGGATAAAGTGGCATTACTTAGAGAGATTGAACAGTGTATTCGCGATTTAGCACCTGAGGCGCAGCAAGTGGTAAGTTCGCTGTCGGCGGTATATGAAGAAGTGTTAATTGCCGCAAGCGATGGCACATTTGCAACTGACATTCGCCCGTTAATACGTTTAAATTGTTCGGTACTCCTTGAGAAAAATGGTCGCAGAGAGCGTGGTAGTGCCGGTGGTGGTGCGCGTTTAGATTATGGTTATTTTAAAGAGTTAGTAGACGGTGCACCGAGATGGATGCAGTTTGCCAAAGAAGCTGTGCGCCAAGCACGCGTGAATCTTGAAGCCATTGATGCACCAGCAGGTGCGATGCCTGTGGTGCTCGGTTCTGGTTGGCCGGGGGTTTTGTTACACGAAGCTGTTGGACATGGCCTAGAAGGTGATTTTAACCGTAAAGGTGCCTCTGCATTCAGTGGCAAAATAGGTGAACAAGTCGCTTCGAGTCTTTGTACTGTGGTGGATGATGGCACGATAGCCGACCGTCGCGGCTCTTTGAATGTGGACGATGAAGGTACGCCAGCGGCATACAACGTACTGATTGAAAATGGTATTTTGAAAGGCTATATGCAAGACAAGCAAAACGCGAGCTTAATGGGCGTGGCGCCTACAGGTAATGCGCGTCGTGAGTCTTATGCCCATTTACCGATGCCGAGAATGACAAATACCTACATGCTTGCGGGTGAGCACAGTCAAGAAGAGATCATTCGTAGCGTAGATAAAGGCATTTTTGCTAGTAACTTTGGCGGTGGTCAAGTGGATATTACCTCCGGTAAATTTGTATTCTCAGCGTCTGAAGCCTACTTAATTGAGAATGGTAAGATAACCCAACCAATTAAAGGCGCAACGCTTATAGGCAATGGCCCAGAGGTGATGAAAAAGGTCTCTATGGTAGGCAATGACCTTGCGCTTGATAGAGGCGTTGGGGTATGCGGTAAAGATGGTCAAAGCGTCCCTGTGGGAGTCGGCCAACCGAGCTTGAAGATTGATGAAATTACTGTCGGTGGCACAGCGTAATACTACCTGCGATAACCAGGGCCTGTTGATCTTTGCTGTTTGATTTTTGTTCTCCTGAGTGTGTTTTGGTCGCGACGCTCGACTTGCCGCCTAGTAATCTAGGCAAAAGTTGAGCAACAATAAACAAAGCGCACTCAGCTGAACCCCTAGGGAAGCGACTGATT